>JAGXIS010000005.1 GCA_024635465.1 Bacteroidota bacterium
CAGTAATCGATATCTCCTGGGCATACTCATCATAAAGCTCCAGATCAGGATCATGTTTGAGTGCATCTTTAAGCGCGATTTCAGTGATCTCATCAGTCAACTCATCATCCGGAACAACTTCACGAATATGAAGAATTTGAATTTCGCCCCGATCAGCATTTAAAATCACTTCAAAGGATTCATCTGACTCATATTTTTTACGAATCATCGTACGAAATACATCTTCAAGTATGGATAATAGCAGATCTTTATCTATGCCTTTATCCTTTGCGATTTCGGCAAAAGACTGAATAATAATTTTTGAGATATCGTTTTGCATCGGAACGTTTCCTATTTAAAATTAAACCTAAATTTTCGGGATGATTTTCGCCTCAACCACCGAGTCATACTTAATGTCAATGTGTTCTCCATCCTCATGAAGAACCGTAAACACATTATCACCAGTTTGATCTATCACTCCTTCAGCAGTTAAATACTCCTCATCCTGCTTATATTTCACTTTTATTAATCTTCCTATATTCTTTTTGTATTGCCTGATGTCAGTTAATGGCCTTGATAATCCCGGTGATGAAACATTTAATCTGAAACTTCCACTGATCAGATCGCTCTCTTCCATCAAAACTCCTAATGCACGACTTATTTCCGAACATTTCCCAAGGTTAACACCTTCCTCTTCAGAATCTACCAACACCCATATCTCAGGCACCTTCTGATGCTTCAACTCTACGTCAACAAGATACATATCCCTTTGCTCTACAATAGGTTGCGACAATTCTTTAATACTATTTATTGTGTCTGATTGCATTCATTAAATTGATTCAACGTATAAAAAAAAGTGAGAACCTCTCGGCGCTCACTTTTAAGTAAAGTAAAATAACGCTAAATGCTGAAAAATACAACTGAAACCCACCCGATCACTTCGTGTTAATAGCATAAATATACCACCTGCCATTTAATAATATTCGCCCCTTACTTTGCTGCATTGGTTATTTGATGGTTCCGAAATCCGGAATTCAAAACTATAAATTACCTATATTCCCTATTCACTTTTTCTAAACATCTTTTATATTCAGGGCATAACAACGGACTCATTATTTATCACAGTAATCAAATTTTCATGCAAAAATTCCTGCCATTCTTTTTCATCATACTATTGGTCAACTGTTCAGTTTCTGATAAAACTGAGCTTGATGAGAAAAATGATGGTAGAGTACTGGATTTCACAGATGAAGTTTCTTTCTACAGTTCAGAAGAGCGTTTGATTTCTACGATTGATGTCGCTATTGCAGATGATAATGACAGTAGAAGCGAAGGACTCATGAATGTCCACGAACTTCCCGCTGATGCCGGAATGCTCTTTATTTTTGATGGAGATCAACCCAGGAGTTTTTGGATGGCAAACACGCCTCTATCTCTGGATATCATTTTTGTAAATTCTGATCTCGAAATAGTCAGAATTCATAGAAACACAACACCTTATTCTCAAGATCAGCTACTCTCTGAACTGCCGGCAAAATATGTTGTTGAAGTAAATGCCGGATATACCGTTAATTATGATATAACCGAGGCAATGCTGATTTCTGTACCGGAGTAGTATTTAAATCGTATTTATATAGTCAACTATCGCAAAGTAAACATACTAAATGAATCATTCCAAAACCTTAGTATATAACTTCTCAGCTTTTCGCTCTAACTCTTTTTGCGTTCCATCATTGGCTACCACATAATCGGCAAGATGAGTTAACTGATCAAATGACGGTTGTTTAGAATCACGATTTTCAACCTCTTTCTCAGAAACATCATCCCGTTCTACTACTCTCCCTATTCTACTTTTCTTGTCTGACATAATCAAAACAATGATATCAAGATCTTCAGGCCTGCCACCGATCAAAAGTAGCGCCGCCTCTTTTACGACGATTTTCTTGTTAGCTGATACCGCTTTTTGAACAAATGCCTTAAAATCCTTGGCGACAGCTGGATGAACCAGCTTGTTTAAAGTGTCTACCCTGCCTTTTTCAAAAGCTTCTTGAATCAGGTGACTTTTATTTAAGGTGCCATCAGCCTTATATGTATCCTCGCCAAAGGTCTTTTTAAGCTTTTTAATTAAGCTTTCGTCATGAACCATTAATTTTTTTGCAGCATCATCAGCGAAATAGACTGCAGCTCCAAGTTTCTCCCAAACCTTGCAAAATGTTGTTTTACCTGAACCTATACCACCAGTAACACCTACTATTTTCATGATGCATCTGTTATGGAATTTTCCATTAGAAAAGCCTTCATAAATGGATTTAATTCACCATCCATTACTCCTTGAACATCTGCTGTCTCATGATCCGTACGATGATCTTTCACCATATTATACGGATGAAAGACATATGAGCGAATTTGAGATCCCCACTCATTACTTCCTTTAGAGTCTTCAAGGAGTTGCTTCTCTCTCTCCTTAATCTCTTTTTCCAACTCATAAATTTTTGACTTCAGCATAACCATCGCTTTTTCACGATTTTTAAGCTGAGATCTTTCCTGTTGACATTCAGCAACCACTCTCTCTTTGGATCCATCACTCAGCGTACCGGTCCAGACTAACCTCACACCGGTCTCAACTTTGTTCACATTCTGCCCACCGGCACCACTGGCATGAAACCGCTGAAGTTCTACATCAGAATCATTAATGGTTACATCAATCGTATCATCAATGAGTGGTGATATAAAAACAGAGCAGAAAGAAGTATGTCGACGCGAATTGCTATCAAATGGAGATATTCGTACCAATCTGTGCACACCACTTTCCGATTTCAGATAACCATAAGCATTATGACCACTTACTTCAATCGTTGCACTTTTTAAACCGGCAACTTCTCCATCCTGATATTCTATGACTGATACTTTATATCCTTGTTTATCAGCCCATTTGTTATACATCCGAAATAACATCACGCCCCAATCCTGACTTTCCGTACCCCCGGCACCGGGATTGAACGTAACAATAGCATCTCTGTGATCATCGGGATCACTAAGCATATTTTGTAGTTCCAAATCCTCTAATAAATCAGTATATCGCTCTACCTCTTTTTCTAACTCTGAGGTAACATCTTCACCCTCTTCAAGGAACTGTTTATAAACCAATATACTCTCCCTGAGCTCATCGAGGTTTTCCCACTTTCCGGTTATCTCCTTTTCGAAACCAAGGTCTCGCATAATCGATTGAGCTCGATCGGGATCATTCCAGAATTCAGGATCCTGAGTGAGATCCTGTAGTTCGATGATTCTTACCTTTTTTCGATCGTAGTCAAAGATACCTCCTGAGCGCATCGAGGCGCTCAAAGAGTTTATCTAATTTTTCTGTATGATATGTACTCATTCGTTTTTTCTACTTTTTCAGTATTTTTGCAACTAATATACCAATCAGTAGTCCACCGGCAAGTGCAACACCTACTCCTGTTTCCGGATTTTTCTTCACATACTTTTTCGCACTGTCATACTCTTTTCGAAGATCAACTTGTAGTTTCTCGCCTTCGACTCTAAGTTTACTCAGTATATCATTGTATGTGGCTCTTAATTCTTCTTTTTCTTTTAGCAGAGCGTCTTTTAATTGTTTTTCTTTTTCTTTTATATCCATCTGTTCCTCTTTTTATTGAATGATTATTATTAGTTAACAGGTATTTTTCCTATTGCCTGCTCTCTATATTGTAACTCATATAATTTACGATAAATTCCATCTTTTCGCTTAATAAGCTGTTTATGCGAACCTTTTTCCCGAATAGAACCCTTGTGCATCACAAGAATATTATCTGCGCCCTGAATGGTCGACAATCTGTGAGCAATAACTATCGAAGTCCTTCCAATCATCATCCGTTTACAAGCTCTGGCCACCAACTCTTCCGTTTCTGAATCCACACTGGAGGTAGCCTCATCTAAAATTAAAATTTTCGGATCATAAACCATAGCCCTTACAAAACAAATTAATTGCCTCTGCCCCATTGAAAGGGATGCTCCTCTTTCCTGAAGTTCAAAATCATAGGTTCCGGGTAATTTTTTAATAAAATTGTGTGCTTCAACTTCTTTTGATACTTTTATAACCTGTTCCCGCGAAATTGTTTCCTTGCCAAGCGTGATATTATTCAAAATGGATCCTGAAAAAAGAGCATTATCTTGAAGTACCAATCCAAAATTTGACCTCAGGTAATTCAGTGACATCTTCTTGATATCGACTCCATCAAGGTTAATTTCACCTTCTTCGATATCATAATAACGTAACAGCAGATTAATAAGTGTTGACTTTCCCGCACCGGTCGCACCTACCACTGCCAGTAGCTCGCCCGGTTTTGCCTCAAATGAGACATTATTCAAAATTAATTCCTGATCACTATTATATCGAAAGGATACATTTTCAAACTCAATTCTTCCCTCCACTTTATCGGGACGAATAGGTTTTTTAGTTTCAAGAACTTCGTTTTTGGTGTCCAACACATCAAAAATCCGTTCGGAAGATGCCAATGCAGATTGCAAAGTGTTATATTTTTCAGACAGACCCCTGATCGGATTAAAAAACTGCCTCACATATTGTATAAAAGCAAGTAAGACACCAAATGTGACCTCATCCATCAATGCCCTGGCGCCCCCATACCAAACTACAAGAGCCATCGCTACACTGGCAAGAACTTCCACAATGGGCCAAAATATTGAAAAGTAAAAGATCGTTTGAATATGAGCATCTTTGTGCTCATTATTTATTGCCTCAAAACGCTCTTTCTCTTTGCTTTCTCGATTAAAAAGCTGCACAATCGCCATACCGTTGATATGTTCTTGAACAAAAGAATTTAGCCTTGCTATCTGATCTCTGACATTTAAGAAAGCAATCCTGACTTTACCCTTAAACCAAAAAGTAGAATAAAAAAGTACTGGGAGAACTAATACAGAAATCAGAGTCAGTTCCCAACTCATCATCAACATGAACGTGAGGATAAAGAAGATTCTGAATAAATCTCCTAACATATTAACAATCCCGTCAGACAGCAGCTCACTTAAAGCCTCAATATCACTGGTAGTTCTTGTTATCAGTCTGCCAATGGGATTCTTGTCGAAAAATTGCACATGCAATCCCTGAATTTTTTCAAAGACCGCATTTCTTATACGAAAAAGTACACCCTGACCAAACCACCTGGTGATGTAAGTGTTAAAAATTAAAATGATAAATTCACCTAGAAGAGCAACTCCAAGCAGGAAGATGATCCATAACAACCCATCTATATCTCCAACAGAGATGTAGTCATCAACTGCAATCTGAGTCAATTTCGGACGAACTGTACCCAAAAAGGCCGCAGACAGTGTTAAGATAATAGCGGTTATTGCCCACCATTTATAGGGCTCAAAAAAAACATAGAGCCGCTTGATCAGTACGGAATCAACGGATTCACTGTTTTGTTTTTTACTCAATGAAACAGCTCAGTTTATTTTTTAAAATCAATATACTTCGATTAAAATCGATCAAAATTATCGAATGGTGTTCTAGGTGTGATATGTTTGGGTGGACGCGAAGAACGATTGTCTGAATCATCATTATTGTAGCGAGGTTTCTCCTGCCTCTTCGTTCTTCTTTCACCTGAATCGGAGCGGCTGCTCTGTTTTCTTGTATTTTGTGGTCTACGTTTTCTAAAGCGCTTTGTACCACCTTTATCGCTACTCTTTTTGTCGTATGATTTATCATTCGACCGCTTTGAATCGCTATTCTCATCAATCTCCTTGATGTAGACCCTCTGCTTCACTATTCCTTTTTCCTGTGATGGATTCGTATAAATGGGTCTCATCTCAGTTGCTAACCATGCCGGAAAGAATTTTTCACGAGCTTCCCGAAGGAGAATAAATGGATTCGTATAGCGAGCTGAAAAGTGACCAATCACCAACAATTTTGTTTGAGATTCAGTAGCCACCCTTGCAGCATCAGCAGATGTAGAGTGACCCGTCTCCTCGGCTTTATCTGCAAGTGACTCACTGAATGTCGCTTCGTGATACAGAATATTTGTGTTCATTGCCAGTTTTACAGCATTTGGACAATATTTTGTATCCGTGACATAGGCAAAGCTGTCACCGGGTCTTGGATGACCTACAATATCAGTCGACTTCACAACAGTACCATCTTCCAGCTCAACGTCTTCACCTGCCTTCAGTGCTTTGAACTGCTCATCTTCTGA
>JAGXIS010000071.1 GCA_024635465.1 Bacteroidota bacterium
AAAACTTGCATGTAGGGGAGCGGGTTTTTCACATGATTTAAGACATAGTCCGTCAAAAGTTCGCGAACAATTTCAACCAGCTCCTCTTTTTGCCATGGTTTTGAAATATAGTGCTTCAGATCTGCTTCATTAACAGCACGAACCGTCTCCTGCAGTCCTGCCTGACCCGTAATCAATACTTTTCTTGTCCGGGCCGTATCTTCACTGTTTTGCATTTCAACCAGCAACTCAACCCCATTATCGCCCGGCAGCACGTGGTCGCAAAGGATCAAACCGATTTGATGGTCATTTTCCAATATTTCCTGAATCAGTTCACGCGCCTCCTCTGCCGCATCAGCCATCTCAATGGGGAAAAAAGCTTCAAATGATGAGATATCCCTTACGATGGAGTCCATGACATCAGGTTCATCTTCAACAACAAGGATATAAATTTTCTGTTCCATAGTAAGTGGGTGTTATACAATGAATGGCCAATAGATAATTGAAAAAAGTAGTATGAGTAATATTCCGATCACACCGATGATACTCCCTGAAATGATCATATGTTTTGTTTGAAGCATCCCCGTGCTAATCGCGATCGCATTGGGTGGGGTGGAGATCGGCAGCACCATCGCAAAACTTGCTGACAGGGCAACCACTAACCCAAGCATCATCATGCCTGCAACTCCATCTACTATTCCGGATGTAGCCAATGAAATGGCCAGCGGAATAAGCAGTGATGCGGTTACGGTGTTGGACAAGAAGTTGGACATGACCAGTGCTACGATACCAAACAGTGCCAATAACATCAGATACCCAAACTGATCCCACGAGATTGAACTTACCATCCATTCTGCCAATCCTGTCTCCTTCATCGAGATTCCAAGTGCGATACCGCCTGCGATGAGCCACAACACCTCCCACGGGAGCTTTCTGATATCCTGTTTATCAAATGCTGATGACAGAGTAAGGACAGCGACCGGCATAAGGGCTACAATACTGCTGCGAATACCATGCACGCCTTCTGTTACCCAAAGCAAAACGGTTAACCCGAATGTGATATAGAGTATGATGGCATTTTTTGATTTTTTTAATTTTCCATCCAGGTTGAGTGTCAAGTTATCAACGGCCGGCGGATGAAGTTTCAATAGTACAAACCATGCTACAATTAGCATGATGATGGCGATCGGAGTTGCGTAGAGCATCCAACTGCTGAATGCAACATCCACTCCTTGCTGATTCAATGCAGCGATAACCACGGCATTGGGTGGGGTTCCAATCGGAGTTGCGATACCTCCAATGTTGGCCGCAAACGGAATACAAAGCGCGACGGCTATTCGGGCAGGATCTCCCGGTTCCATTCGTGCGATGATCGGTATGATTACCGTAATCATCATGGCTGTGGTGGCGGTGTTGCTCATAAATGCAGATAGAACGCCGGTTACCAACATCAACCCCAGAATGATAAATTTGGGTTGTGATCCAAAAGGTTGAAGCAGCAGGCGGGTCATGCTCTTGTCAAAATCATACTTTACGGAAGCATCAGCCAGAACAAAACCACCCAAAAAAAGGATGATAATCGGATCTGCCAGGGTCGCAATAAACTGGGTGTATGGAAGAGGCTCATATTGCGCTGAAGAATAGTCGATGAATCCTTCTGCACTGAGAAGAATCACCTGAAAAAAGATGACCAAAATTGACGTGGAATAGATTGGAATCGTCTCAAACATCCAAAAGACAGCTGCCATCAAAAAGATGCTCATGGCCATGTGACCCGCAAGTGATAGACCGGGAAAGGATACGACCAAAGGAAAGATAAATCCAATGAGCCCTAAGAGCAGGCCGGTCCATTTCATTTTTGACATATCTCAAGATCTTAATTTAACCTCGCCAACAGGTAAGTTAATCAAAAGAAAGGTGACTATTTATTCGATGGTTGAGAATTTTTGGATGCAAGTCATTAATCTTGAAAATCGTTATTATTGGTTGGACGATTATTAAAACAGACAACCTAAAATCACTTTGATGCATCTATCTATATAGGAATCAGAAAAAAACAATGGCACACCGAGTAAAACAGAAAGCTGAAGAGCTACACATTCCGACTGCCGTACGACATATTTTTTTATGTGCGGACCAGACTATTCCAAAGTGTTGTAAAAAGGAGGTGAGTCTTGAATCCTGGCACTATCTGAAGAGTCGCTTGCAAGAGCTGAATCTGGATCAAAAATCCGGTGTACTCAGAACGAAAGCGAACTGTTTGCGGGTTTGTATGAGAGGTCCTGTTGCCGTAGTATATCCGGAAGGAACGTGGTATCACTCCTGTACACCGGATGTATTGGAGAGGATAATTCAGGAACATCTTATTGGAGGTCGACCGGTAAAAGAGTATCTCTTCGCTGAAAATCCGCTTCTGTCAAATAAAAACGAATGAATTTAGTTTAATACCCAAACATTAAATCCTGTTCAATGTTTCATTATTTTAAAAGATGGTTTCCCTCAAAAGATGAGGTTCTAAAGCCAAAAATGGCGATCCAACAAGCTGTTTCCTTGCTTCGAAGAGAGTATGATGGAATCCCTTTAGATAAAGAGAGTGTGGATGCGGATCCCTTGAAACAATTTTCGGATTGGTTTGCAATTGCTGTGAAAGAGATTAAAAATGATCCCAACGCTATGATTTTGGGTAGTGCGAATCGAGATGGACAGCCCGCCACCCGAACGGTTCTTTTGAAGGGTTTTGATGAGGAGGGTTTTATCTTCTATACCAATTATGAAAGTAACAAAGCCAAAGATCTGGCTGAAAACAACAAAGTCTCACTCACCTTTTATTGGCCGGATCTGATGCGTCAGATTCATATTCAAGGGGCCGTTGAAAAGATCTCTGATGAGATGTCTGATCAATACTTCAAATCCAGACCGGCTGGGAGTAAACTGGGAGCTTGGTCTTCGAAACAGAGTTCGGTGATTGAGTCGCGTGATGTTCTTAAAGAAAATCTGCGATCCTTTGAAAAGAAATTCAGTAATTCTGAAATCCCCAGGCCCTCCCATTGGGGTGGTTATAGAGTGACCCCCCATCGCTTCGAATTCTGGCAAGGCAGGCTTAATCGGCTACATGACAGGATTGTGTATCGGTTTGAGGGAGAGAATTGGGTGATTGAGAGGTTGTCGCCTTAAATCATTACTATTCATTTGTACTTTCATAATTCATTTCAAAACTTAGCCTATATCTGTGTCAGAAATCATCCAAAAACCGCCCATTGCTGCGATAGCTACTCCTATCGGTGAAGGAGGAATTGCGGTGATTCGGATCTCCGGTAAAGAAGCGATTCAAAAGGTTAAATCGTGTTTCAGAGGGAAAGATTTGAGTGTCGCAGATTCTCACACCGTTCACTTCGGAAAAATTGTGAGGAATGACGAACGTGTTGTGGATGAGGTACTGGCGATTATTTTTAAAGGTCCAAAATCATATACCGGAGAAGATACGGTTGAGATTTCTTGTCATGGCGGAGTGTTGGTCACTCAATCCGTACTGGAAACCATCTTGCAGCAAGGTGTTCGGGCAGCGGAACCGGGCGAGTTTACACAGCGTGCTTTTCTGAATGGGAAACTGGATCTGGATCAGGCAGAAGCAGTCGCCGATTTAATTCATGCCAAAAGTATTAAAGCCGTTGATGCTGCCAATCAACAGCTTGAAGGAAAACTTGGCGAGCACATCAAGACGTTCCGACAGCAGATCATCGATGCAACTGCCATGGTGGAGCTGGAGCTTGATTTCATTGAAGAGGATGTGGAATTTGCCAACAAAGAGCAGCTTCGGAAGTTGCTGTCTGAATTAACAATTGAAATCGGAAGTCTGCTCGATACCTATGAAACAGGACGCCTGGTGAAGGACGGAGTAAAGACGGTATTCATCGGCCGACCCAACGCAGGAAAATCAACACTTCTCAATACGCTGGTTGGTAGTGATCGGGCCATTGTCACAGAAATTGCAGGCACCACTCGCGACACGATTGATGCCGACTGGAACTATGAAGGGTTGTTATTTAAGCTCATCGATACAGCAGGCCTGCGGGAAACTGAAGACCGGATTGAAGCGGAAGGGGTGAAACGTTCTCAAAAAGCTTTTGAACAAGCTGACTTGGTAGTTTATCTGAAAGATCTTTCGAATCCATTGGATCAAGATGAAAGAGAGGAGATTGCTGAGTTCCAAAAACGAGCAACTCGAACTCCATTTCTGTTGGTAGGTACCAAACTCGATCTTCAAGTTGATGAAATAGAAGAACGGGTCCATTTCGATCTGAAAATATCTGCCCTAGAAGATGAAAATATTGATCTGTTGAAAAAAGTGATGAAACAGAGAGCTCTTGAGAATAAAGATTATGATACATCCAGCTTGCTGGTTACCTCTTCTCGTCATCGCGATGCACTTCAAAAATCACGCACCTACCTTAACCAAGCCATCACCGCCCTGGATGATGGACTCACCGGCGACTTTCTTTCCATCGATCTGCGCTCAGCCCTTAACGAGTTGGGCACCATCACCGGAGAAATCACGAATGAACACGTTTTAGATTCTATTTTCTCGAGATTTTGTATCGGTAAGTGATTCAAATACTTTAAGACATAATTACCCTTACCACTCAATCAGCTTCAAGCCTTGAACTCTGCTGAATTCTTTTGTATTTCGAGTGGCCAATGTACCATTACTTGCAATTACGATAGCAGCAATTAAAAGATCATTTGGGCCAACAATAGATCCTTTTTTTGTGCACTTCGCTCTTATTTCAGCATATATTTCTGACATGCTTGCGGTATAAGGAATGATCTCAAAAGGCATGAGAAACTCTTTGAGCTTAGCACTATTCTCTTTTTTACGAGTGCTTTTCTCAACACTATAGAGTAATTCTGAATGGACAATCACCGGAATTTTTACAGTACTTGGTGAAGTGTTCAGGAGTTGTTCCCGGATGGATTGGCTATCTCCTTTCAAAAAATGAATACAGATATTCGTGTCCAGAAAAATCATGGGAAGGATTCTCTTTTACTATCCGCATCAAATGGGGTTCTCTCCGGAATAGTAAAACTTTCATCTTTAATCGATCCAAAAAGATTTTGATACGATTCCGGGTACTTTGATTGCAGAGTAC
>JAGXIS010000072.1 GCA_024635465.1 Bacteroidota bacterium
CAGGCACATTTTGTAGGTGTCTCTTTAGGAACAATCATTATCCGAACTATTGCAGAGATGAATCCTGATATTGTTCTATCTGCAGTGATGTGTGGTGCTATTACCCGGATGAATATCAGATCCAGAATTTTAGTTTATTTAGGACACACTTTTAAAAAGTTAGTCCCCTTCATCTGGCTATATAAACTTTTCGCTTGGATAATCATGCCTAAAAAAAATCATGAGGAATCACGCACATTATTCGTTGGTGAAGCAAAAAATCTTGCCAGGAAAGAGTTTTTGAAGTGGTTTAAACTGACTTATGACATCAATCCATTACTCAAATACTTCAAAGAAAAAGAAATGCAAACCTCAACACTCTACATCATGGGTGAAGAAGATCATATGTTCCTCCCTCCTGTCAGAAAAATGATTCAGGATTTTAATCACTCTTATCTTGAAGTAGTGGAGGGTAGTGGACATGTTGTAAATGTTGACAAACCGGATGAATTCAATGAAATCTCTTTGCAATTTTTAATGAATCAAAAGAATATATTTCAGCAATCCGCATGATCAAACCATTCAATATATTTTCAATTCACTGAGAAAAAGATTTTGCAAATTAATCCATGGTTTCGTTTTTTCGACAGACATTTTTTCAGGATATTTACATAGAATTAATAATTAAAATCAAATAAAGATGATTATACCTATTGCGAGTGATCATGCCGGTTTTGAAGCAAAACAATTGTCAAAATTGATATTAGAAGAGATGGGGATTACGACTGTCGATTATGGCACACATTCTCCAGATTCGGTTGACTATCCAGACTATGCGGTGCAAGTTTCCAAATTAATTCAAAATGGTGAACATGAATTCGGAATCTTAATTTGTGGAAGTGGTCAGGGAATGTGTATGACTGCAAATAAATATTCTAAAGTCAGAGCAGCACTTGTCTATTCAGGTGACGTGGCAAAACTTTCTCGACAACATAACAATGCAAATATACTCTGTCTGCCGGGAAGAGAATTATCCAAAGAGCAGTTAGTAGAAATATTTAAAAATTGGTTTAGTACAGAGTTTGAGGGAGGTCGTCACGATCGCAGAGTCAACAAAATTAATTCATTAACAGCCAAAAAAACTTCATGAAATCACTCCAAGAACAGGATCCGGAACTATTCGGATATATTGAATTAGAAACTGAAAGACAAAATTTGAACTTTGAACTTATTGCTTCAGAGAATTTTGCATCCAGAGCAACGATTGAGGCGATGGGATCAGTATTAACCAATAAGTATGCGGAAGGGTATCCCGGAAAAAGATATTATGGCGGGTGTGAACATGTAGATAAGGTTGAGGATTTAGCGAGAGAACGGGCTAAAAAACTATTTAATGCGGATTGGGTGAATGTTCAACCTCATTCAGGTGCTTCAGCAAACGCTGCTATCTATCTGGCCTACATGAAACCGGGGGATACACTTCTGGGATTAGATTTGGCACATGGCGGACATCTTACGCACGGTTCTCCGGTTAATTTTTCAGGAATTACTTACAATGCTCAATTTTATGGAGTTGAAAAAAAGACAGGTCGTATTGATCTGAATATCGTAAGGGATAAAGCAAAAGAAGTGCAGCCCAGAATGATCTCGATTGGAGCCAGTGCCTAAACACGAGATTTTGATTATGAAGGTTTTCGGGATATCGCAAATGAAGTGGGTGCTTTTTTATGGATGGATATGGCTCACACTGCCGGACTCATTGCCGCAAAAGAACTCAATGATCCACTACCCTATTCCGATGTTGTAACTACTACAACACATAAAACTCTACGTGGGCCACGTGGCGGAATGATATTAGTGGGGAAAGATCATGAAAATCGCTTGGGTGTGGTAGCACCTAAATCGGGTCGGGTTAAAAATATTAGTGAAGTATTAGATTCAGCAATTTTTCCCGGTTCTCAAGGCGGCCCACTCATGCATGTGATTGCTGCAAAAGCGGTCGCTTTTGGTGAAGCACTCCAGCCAGATTTCATTCAATACCAAAAACAAGTGAAGTTAAATGCGAAAAAAATGGCTGAATCATTTATTGATAGCGGTTACAATTTGGTAAGTGGCGGTACAGATAATCACCTCATACTTGTTGACCTCCGAAATAAGGATTTAAATGGAAAAATCGCTGAAGAAGCATTAGATAAAGCCGGTATTACAGTTAATAAAAATATGGTACCTTTTGACACGGAAAGTCCTTTTGTAACTTCCGGAATTCGGATTGGAACACCTGCTCTCACAACGCGCGGTTTTAAAGAGGAAGAATTTGCCGAAGTTGTAAGACTCATCGATAAAGTCCTTCAAAAACCGACGGATGAATCAAATCTATCAGATGTTAAAAATTCTGTTCAGGAAATGTGCAGGGCTTATCCTTTATACAATTTTACTACAGTTTAATTGTATATTGTCTCAGCTGAAAAGGTTGCTATTTCGTAAATTCTTTTTTTGTCATTAAAACATGCATCCATTATTTATAGGGTATCGGCCTCATCCGATGTTAGAATATCATGAGTGAATCTACAGATCGTCCAAAACGTAGTATTATGGGCTCCCTTCTACCTAAGGCAAAAGCTCCAAAAGTGAATCCGGCAGATGGTATGTCTTTTTTAGACCATCTGGAAGAGTTACGCTGGAGAATCCTTAAAGGATTGGTTGGAGTTTTGGCTGGTGTAATCATCGCCTTCATCTTTTCAGATTTCTTTATTCAGGAATTTATCCTGGGTCCTGCAAGAGCTGATTTTTTCATGTATCGGATTATGCCCATAAATGCGGTTGATCTATCCTTGATTTCCAGAAGATTGCCAGGGCAGTTCTTTACCTACTGGGGAACACTAATCATCATAGGTGGAATTATTGGATCTCCATATTTTGTGTATCAAATTTGGGCTTTTATCGAACCTGCTCTTGAAAGTGGCGAAAAGATAAAGACATTTTTAAATGCCATGTTCATCAACGTCTTTTTCCTTCTTGGAGTATCTTTCGGATATTTAATTTTAGTACCCTTTGCAGTTCAGTTCTTCACTCAATTCGTTATCTCAGATGTTATAAGTAATGAATTTGATATCAATGAATATTTTGTATCCGTTGCCCTATGGACTCTGGCATGTGGTGTGATATTTCAAATACCGGTTATCAGTTGGTTTTTATCGAAGGTGGGACTTATCACACCGGATGCCATGAAGGCTTATAGAAGACATGCAATCGTCGTTATCATGATCGTAGCCGCTTTTCTAACGCCTCCTGACCCGGTATCACAAATAATGATAGCACTCCCACTAATTTTTCTTTACCAATTTTCAATATTTTTAAGCAAAATTGCGACAAAAAAACGCAAGAAAGAGATGGAAGCTGCGTTTGAAGGAGAGTAAAGGATGATAAAATTGATTATCTAAACCAATCAGTCTATTAAATTGACTTGTTTAAAGATTCATGAAATACCATTACCTTATCATCAGACAGTAAATATCATTTACATAAAAATTATTTTATAAAATTTTTCCATGTTTAAAGTGTTTTCCAAATCCTTAGCAATTTTATTATCACTCTTTTTGGTGATCGTTTCTTGTAACACGAATGATCCTTTCGAGATAACACCGCCAACGTTTGATTCTGTACCGGCCGAGACGTCTATAGCAGGTATCTCCCCTATTCAGATTGAAGAAGGAGTTACAGCGTACATACACGAAGAAGGATCCGATGATTTTTTTGTCACAGTTTTAGACGAAGTTCAGGCTTATATCACCCTACGTACGGAAGATGGTGAAATCATCTTTAGTTCCTTTCAAAATAACCAGGAAGATCCCTCAACTATATCCATGCAATTTGCGGGGGAATACCAGAATGATTTTACCTATTCAGTAGCACAAACCTTTACTCCCGGCTTAAAAATTGGTCTTAAGGGTATGAATCTAGGCGAATTTCGCACTATAGTTGTAGCACCTGAAAAAGGATATTTGAACGTTCCCACCGGTACGTTGACTTCACAATATCGGGATGATACTCTCGTATATGAGATTAGAATTTCAAGAATTTTCCCCGATTAGTACGTCTCCTTTAAATACCCCTCAGTTTTAGTACTGAAAAGTTATTCTATTCGTCAGATTGGTTAAAATCTCATGCACATTCGTTCCGGCATGTTTTGCCCAATCTGACGCATCCCACGCTCCTTCACCTAATAGTGTGACTTCGGAATCTACCGCTAATTTATCATCTTCAAGATAGATCATCACCATATCCATTGTTACATTACCAACCTGTTGATATAGTTTATTGTTGATAAGTACATTTAACTTATTACTCAATGATCTTGGTATTCCATCCCCATAACCAACAGGAAGAGTAGCTAAATATCCATTTTTAGGGGCTATCCAGGTTGAAGAGTAACTGACAGTATCCCCTTTTTCAATCGGACGAACCTGTACAATCTTTGTTTTCCATGTTAAAATGGGATTCAGCCACTCATATTGTGTATTACCTGAGTTATAGCCAAGCACTCCCAATCCGGTTCTGACCATATTGAAATGATTTATTTCAGGATAATTAGCAATCGCCCCGGTGTTACTCATATGAACTAATGGAACTTCAGGGAAATGTGATAATACTTTCTGAAATCGTTCATTTTGCAATATTACAAAATCTGAACCCGGATCATCAGCAGTAGCATAATGAGAGTAGATCCCGCTGCAGATAAGGCGTTGATTGGCAATAGCCATTTCCCTGACAGATGCTGCATTTACAGGTCGAAATCCCAACCGACCCATTCCCGTGTCAAAGTTTATATGATAGGAGGTCCCATCCATCAAAATTGAAAAATGAGAATCATGACTTACAGTAGCCGTTAAATTATGAGTTTGATAAGCAGCAGCTGTCTCATAAGTTGGCACTCCAAAAACAAGAATTGGAATCTTTATCCCTGCCATTCGCAGTTCTATTCCTTCATCAATATGGGCCACAGCAAGCCAATCCACTTCTTTTTCAATGGTTCTGGATACTTTTACTGCACCATGGCTGTAAGCATCACATTTAACGACTGCCAGAACTTTTTTGGCAGGTACACGGTTTTTAATCGCTTTCAGATTTTTTAAAAGAAAATCCAGATGGATGTTAGCAATCGAGTTTGAAAAATGTCTTTTCACCATCTTACACCAAATCGTTTCTTTTTCCTTTTTTTAAGAATCACATGGGCAGCATTATATCCGGCAGCACCGAATACCCCACCCCCTGGATGACAAGAAGCACTGGAAAGATATAAGTTCTCAATCGGTGTTTCGTAATTACTAAGCTCTGGGGTGGGCCTGAACATGAACATCTGATCGAAATTCATCTCTACATGCATAACATTTCCTCTTAACAGACCATGTTTTCTTTCAATATCCAGCGGTGATTGTATATGCCAATCAATAAGTTTCCCTTTCATATTTGGAGCATATTTCTCCACTACTCCATAGATTTTCTCAGCCTCTTTTTCCCGTATATCATCCCATTGAACACCGTTTGCCAACTCATAGGGATGCCATTGAGCCCATGCAAATAGCGTATGATTTCCATCTTTTGCAACATCAGGATCAATTTTCGAGAAAGTCATTGCCAATACTGCGGGCTCTTCAGGTGGATTTCCTTTTATGTAATCACCAATTGCACGATTCATATAGCCTATTGAGGGGGCAAGTAGCTGCATTCCATTATGAATCAATGGGTCGTCAGGTGCTGCTGTGTATTGAGGCAATTCTTCTACCGCACACCTAATAACCATTCCAAATCCATTTCCTACTTGTATGTTTTCTACTTTTTCAAAAAGTGAATCGGATAGATGTTCTTTTCCAACCAATTTCAGCATAGTCGTTTGAACATGAGCATTTGAAACGATTAAATCAGAACTGAAATATCGATCGTCCTCAGTAACCACTCCCTTTGCTACACCTTCAATGATCTCAATTTTTTTTACAGGACTGTTATGAAGCACCTCACCACCATGTGCAATAATCAGGTTCTTCATCGCCTGAGTAAGCATTCCGCTTCCTCCTTTAGGATGTTTTGCACCACTTTGGTGAAGCATAGATTGCCATCCTACAAAATCTCCGGTGGCCGATTGGTCAGGAAGAGGACCTGATTGTGCTGCAAACCATGTTAAAGCTGTTTTTAAGTAAGGGTTTTTGAAAGATTTATCGACAACGCCCCCATAGCTCCCTAATATCTTTTGCAATCCATCTATTTGCTCACCTTTTTTGAACATAGAACCATCACGAATCTGTCCCTTAGCCATCTCCAAGAAAATATTTTTCCCGGATGGGGGAACCATAAATGCTTTCAAAACACCTTTGTTGATTCTCCCCCAGAAATCAATGAAATCTCTATAATTCTGAACATCTTCCGGGGCAACTGAAGCAATTGATTCAAGGGTCTTATCCAAATCTTTATGAAAATGGATCACACCTTTTTTATCCGGAAGCGGATAGCTCATAAAAGGATCCATATCGATATATTCAAGCCCATAGTTTGTCAACTCAAGCTCTTCAATAATCCCTGTCTGATGAATCATGATGTGCACGGATGATCCAACATCCATCCTGAAACCGGATGGATTCTCATCACTTTGGAACATGGTTTCAGTGCAAACTGCACCGCCAATGGTATCTCTTCTCTCAAGAACGCCTACTTTGTAACCCGCTTTCGCAAGATAACAACCGGTAATTAAGCCGTTGTGGCCGGAACCGATAATAATAGCGTCAAAATGGTTGTTCATTTATTGATTGAGTCTGATCTATTTATTCATGGAGATCAAAAACTCTTCATTTGATTTCGTTCCTTTCATTTTATCAAGCAGAAACTCCATGGCTTCATAAGCATTGTGATTATTCAGATATCTCCTTAATAAAACTACTTTCTCTCTCTCTTCATCGGATACGATCAACTCTTCTCTACGAGTACCACTTTTAAAAACATCAATTGCTGGGAAAATCCTTCTTTCAGCCAAACGACGATCCAAAACCAACTCCATGTTACCGGTACCTTTAAACTCTTCAAATATCACATCGTCCATTCTGGAACCGGTATCAATCAATGCGGTAGCGATGATTGATAAGCTTCCGCCATTTTCAATATTTCTGGCTGAACTGAATAACTGACGCGGAGCTTTTAGCGCTTCTGAGTCAACCCCACCCGACATTGTTCTGCCTGAATTTCCGGCAGCTACGTTATAAGCACGTGCCAATCGAGTGATTGAGTCCATTAGTAAGAGAACATCATGTCCGCTTTCAACCAATCTTTTGGCTTTTTCAAAGACGATTTCTGATAAACCGACATGATTTTCAGGTTTTTCATCAAAAGTTGATGCCACTACCTCAGCATTCTTAACCGACCGTTCCATCTCCGTAACCTCTTCCGGTCGTTCATCAATCAATAAAATGATAATTTTTGTCTCAGGATGATTTCGGTTTACAGCGTTGGCAATATTTCTAAGAATCGTTGTTTTACCCGTTTTTGGCTGGGCTACAATTATACCTCTTTGTCCCTTACCGATCGGTGTGAACAGATCCATAATTCGTGTAGAGTACTCTGCAAAATTATTCTCAAGTTTAAATCGCATTTCGGGATAGATGGGCAGCAGGTCCTCAAAATCCTCCCGATTATCCATATCGCGGGGAATCTTTCCATTTACACCTTCAACCCGAAGAAGTGCAAAGTACCTCTCACCTACTTTTGGGGGGCGAATTATTCCTATTACACAATCGCCTTGTTTGAGTCTGAATCTCTTGATTTGTGAAGGAGATACATAGATATCATCCGGGCTGGCCTTATAATTATAATTCACAGAGCGTAAAAATCCATATCCATCCGGTAGAATTTCAAGAGTTCCCTCATTCAGTAGAAATTTACCGAGTTTCGGCATGATCTCATCTAATCTCTCATCCAATGTGGGAGCCTCAGATTCAGGCAAAATATTGCTCACATGCTTTTTGTTTGGCTTTTTATTGTGATTTTGATGCCTTGGATTTCTCTTGCCACCTCCAGAATCCTGATTTCGAGAAGGTTTTGAGTCATAACTCTGAATATGATCCTTACTACCATAGGTTGCTTCGTTACCTTGATTAATCTCCTTTTCAGTTTTTTGATTATCAGGCTTTTGTTCTTCAGAGTTCTCTTTTTCAGGCTTTTGACCTTTTCCCTTATCCTTAATGCGATCAATAATAGCATTCTTATTCAGGGCTGAAACACCTTTCAATCCAATTGCTTTAGCAATTACTTTAAGGTCTTGGACAGTTTTTTGATGTAACGAATCCAAATCTAAGTTTAGATCAGTATCGGTTTGATTCTCCGACATAATAAAATATTGGTTCTAATGTTTGATTCATGAAGAAAAGCGAACTGCCAGATTTTCGGCTTACGCTCTGGGGTTTCTACTATTTAGTGCGGAAAGATTTTTCTCAGACGCATTCAAGGTACCCAACCATGTGCGTGCAATAGTGTAAAAGTAAAAACTTCCACTAAAAATTACTAATTCAGATTTCAAATCATTCAGAATATTTATATTCTTTTCTTCCAAGACTTTTGCCGTTGGAAAGTATTTCTGCATCTCATCGATTTTAGCAGCACGATCATAGGGCATCTCATAAACAAAGATAGAATCAAAATCACTCCATCTCCTTGCTATTTCTTCACTTATTTTGTCGCTCATAAAACTGAGCACTACGTTCCATGATGATTTTGGTGCCAATTGTTTTAAGTGCTGAATGAGATAAGATATTGCATCAGCGTTGTGAGCACCATCAAAATACCAATCCAAATTACTCTTTAGGCGTTCAAATACGGCTCTTCTTGTGTATAGACTAGCCATAATTTCGACGCCTTCACGGAATTTTTTATCCTCTATCGGAAAGTTTGGCTGTAGATACTTCACAACATTCAAGCACAACTGAATATTTAACGCGTCAATCTCTTTGAAAGTCTCTGAATACATGATTAGCTTTTCATTTCCTTTCTTAATCTGAACTATTCCATTTTTATATTCTGCTTCTTCATTGACTAATCCAATGAGTTCTGAACCGGATTTTTGAGCAATTTGATGGATTACTTCATAAGCTTCCTTTTTCAAATTACCGATAAAAACAGGTGATCCACTTTTGATTATCCCACCCTTCTCAGCTGCTATTGCAGAAATGGTATTTCCAAGTATATCTGAATGATCAATGCCAACAGAAGTAA
>JAGXIS010000073.1 GCA_024635465.1 Bacteroidota bacterium
CTCGTGGTAGATCCACCCCCTGATCCATCAGCAAAATTAACACGCAGTGATAAATTAAATGGAGTATGATTTTCGGTTTCGGGATAATCAAAAAGACCCAGCATTACATCAGGCACATTACGTCCGTCATCCCAAAATCTGATTCCACCCGTTCCATAAATTTTTTCAGGTCCCATTGAACCGGTTATAAAATGTAGTGCGGAAAAGTGGTGTACAAACAAATCACCAGCCACTCCGGTACCAAAGTCTCTGTATTTTCTCCATCTGAAAAATTTCTCAGGATCAAAAGGAATTTTCGGCAGATCTTTTAGGTAAGTATCCCAGTCTATATTATCCGGGCCGGCACTTGGAGGCATGGAATAATTCCAGGCACCCGTAAAAGATTGTCTGTCCCAGTATGATTCTACAAAATTAAGTTCACCAATGGCACCATCGAGATATAATTCTCGTGCTTTGGCATTGAGAACTGAGCTGGTTGACTGGCTACCAATCTGGATTAATCCACCCGTTTCTTTTTGAGTTTCAATAATATCAAAACCTTCTTCAATATGTTGAACAATTGGTTTTTCACAGTACACCGATTTACCTGCCTGGAGAGCATCAATCACAATTTGTTGATGCCAATGATCGGTTGTTGCAATGATTACACTATCAATATCATCACGAATTAGTATTTCACGATAATCTTTGGTCGTAAATATATCATTACCCCATAATTCTTTACATCTTACAAGACGACTGTCATAAAGATCACAGGCAGCAACCATTTTGATCCCGCTATTTTCAAGCGCGGCATTGCCATCATTTTGCCCCATTATTCCTGCACCAATCAGAGCTATATTTATTTGGTCATTGGCTTCATATTTGTTTTGATCAATTTCAGAGGAAAGAAATTCAACATTTTTGTTCGCTGAACTTTTACCTAAAAAAGGAACACTAAAAGCACCTGCTGTCGATAGTCCAAGGTTTTTAAGAAATGATTTACGTGTATATTTATTTTCCATTACGATATTTTATATGAGGGTTAGACAAAATATTTTTTTTATCTCATCACTTCTATAGATTGAATCTATATATATGAAATCGTTTTCAAATATTAACTTACATTATTAAACTAAACTTTAAAAATTTGCATCGTCATTAAGATTCTAACCGAGAGTTTACTGTTTATGCTCTTAACTATTTTGAAAAAAAATATTATATGAAAATTACTGATTCGAGTTTATCTGCCTACATCCCTATTCTCACCTTATTTTGCGTGAGTTTATTTACGCCTCGCATAGAAGCACAGATAATAAATCATGATCTTGGATCTGACGATTGGCACCGGAGCGACCGCCATGACGGGTATGTAACCGGTAATGGTCGCATCTATGTAGTTGGCGCACTAGGCCAAAAATTGACACGTAATGGAAAATCATTTCTCACAGAGGAAAAGACATCGCTTACCCGACTTTCTTGGGTAATCGGACCTAATTACGCAGTTGGTAATCTTGGTTATGGCTGGGAATTGGAAGCAAAAATTGATGGGCAGTCAATCGACTGGGATAATGAAAACATTTTGAGTCCAACTCCAGATATTCCATTCTGGAATGTTATATCAGAAAACGAAGAAGTTAAAGCTGAATTGGTTGATGTAATTGTGGAAGAAGAACCTGTTTTACTAAGAAAAATAACCATAACCCGATCGATAAATGCAGACGAAGCACACGTGCAACTATTTTTACCTGTTTATGCTGACCCCAGAAACGGACCCCCATTTCAAATGTGGAATGGGGAACCGATTGAAGGTCAGTCATCCATTTCGCCGGACAAATTGTTACAGATTGATGATTCATCAGAATCTCTGATTCTTTTAGGAGCTCCCCGTGCACTTTGGCAGGAAATTTCTACTCCCATTCCGGATGATGAAGAATATAGCAATCTCTTTCCTTATCGTGCACTCGCAACAAGTGCTGTTTCCAATGATCCCGGTGTTACAATAACGGCTCAAACGGGTGGATTACACATTGATTTAGGTCATATGAAGGGTGGCGACAAGCAGACAGTTGGCGTATGGCTGGTAACAGCTTCAGCTCCGGTGGATAGTCTTGAAAAAACGGTTCTTGCACAACTTATTAAATATAAATCTCAAAATATAGAAGAAGTTGTAAACCGAAGCCGGGCGGCATTACCAGAACCTATTCTTCGCAGAACAGATGGCCGGGAAGATCCTCTAACAACCATCATTCAGTCAACAACGAATCTTGCCCGTGCCACCCAAGCACAAAGCGGCTGTGTTCTTGCACAACCTTATATGTACCCGATGTGTTATGTACGGGATCAAATAGGCTCATTTAAAATTCTGATGGCACAAACTGAATATGAACGCGCTTATAAAGCATTGATATTTTATGTAGCCATGCAAAACCGATATGGTATTCAAAACGCTTATGATACTACTATTTTAACTCCTGATCCTAATATATGGGAGCCGGATGCAAATGCAAATGACGGTCATCATCGAATTGCAGAGGTTCCTAGTATAATTATTTTAATGGCAAGAGATTACTACAAAGCAACAGGGAATCTTGAGCAAATACAGCCTCTTTATGACCGACTGGCTTATAACCTTCGTGTTCAGGAACCAAGTTCCAATGGATTATTACCCTCTCCTGGTGATGAATCTTATACTAATACGGCACGAACTGCACCTCGTGACATATCCGAAATGACTGATTCAAATTTATTATTTATAGGCGCAGCAAGATTTATGACTGAACTCGCAGATACTTTAGGATATGTAGAGGATGCCGAAGAATTTTCCAATTTGGCAAAAAATACAGAACAAGTTTTAATGGATCGATTGTGGGTATCAGATGGTGAATATTTTGCCTACGCTCGTGATGAAAGTAATGATCCTGAAGGAATCGATAAACGCCCCGCTCTCGATTCGATGTTAAGATGGTCATGGCTAGAACTGAGTGATCCTTTATATCATATTCCACAATCAAATCTTGAAACAGTTCTAGAAAATCTAGTGAATCCTTTACGTATTGTACCTGAAGTCTATGACTTTACAGCCGGAATGAACCCTGGATATTTGCTTTACGCTTTATCACGAAGTCAAAATCCGTTAATGCATGATGCTGCACAACTAATGGTTAATTATGCTACTGACGCCGGTTTGTTTTCTGAATATTATGCTCATGAAGATGGAACTATAATCCCTTTCAGTGGTTCGTTACGCCCCTGGGAGTCTGGTATAAATGCACATGCAGTTATTCAATATTTATTAGGGCTTCAGCCGGATATGCCTAATCATAAAATCTACCTTCAACCTCATTTACCACCAGGTTGGTCTGGCTGGCATACACGAAAAATAGAACTTTTTAATGAAGGTACTGTGGAAGTAAAACTACAGCGTGACGATCATCGTATCATTTTTGAATTGACGCGCCTGGGTGGTGAGAACCCTCTGACATTTGATATTGAATTTGGGGGGTTTGGAGAAAAATTAGTTAATGAAAGTGACTCACTAAAACACAAGCCCGGCCGACCTGATATACTAGAAACTTCATTAATATTTAAACCTGAGATACCTGCTGAACAATCGACCAAACGAATAATATTTTCTGTCATTGAACACTAAGGCGCCAATAATCTATTTATCGAATTGAATGAACCCGTAGACTAATACTGAATCAGGGTAATGTCAATTCCTACTTTGATAAGCTATTTATTTTGTGTTTCGCACTCATAAATTCAAAATTTTTAAAGAAATTTTTGATCTGTATTCATTTTTAGAAACTATTTTTGCCAGGGAAAATGAAATACCACCTCTTTTTAGATACCTAATATGTAATAATTAATAAATATGATGTTTTTTATAAAAATAATTGGTAACGTTTTCATTGGATGTTATTTTAAGACAGAATTATTAAGTAAATCCTGAGGCAAAGAGCTACCATGAATTTAAATCTGCGAGCGAAAAAGAATAACAGCTATGATGCAATCGTAGTTGGTACCGGTATAAGTGGTGGGTGGGCTGCTAAAGAATTAACTGAAAAAGGATTAAATACTCTTGTTTTAGAGAGAGGTCGTGATGTTAAACATGTGAAAGATTATCCCACGATGACCAAAGATCCCTGGGAATTACCAAATGCTGATCTGGTTTCAGATGAAGAGGCACAGCACTATGAAAAACAGATGAGAACAGGTTTTACAATTCGTGAATCTATCAAACACTGGTGGGTTAAGGATACTGACCAGCCGTATGATGAAGTTAAGCGATTTGACTGGATTCGGGGATACCACGTAGGCGGCAGATCTCTTTTATGGGGACGACATAGCTACCGGCTCTCTCCTATGGACTTTGAAGCACCTTTAAATGATGGAGTCGGTATAGATTGGCCCATACGTTATGAAGATATTGAGAGTTGGTACTCTTATGTTGAGAAATTTGCAGGTATTAGTGGCCAAGCCGAAGGACTTCCGCAACTTCCGGATGGTGAATTTCTGCCACCCATGGAGCTAAATTGTGTAGAAAATCATCTCAAATCTTCAATGGCAGATCAATTTAATCGTGTCCTGACTGTTGGGAGGGTTGCAAATTTAACTCAGCCTCACAATGGACGCGGACAATGCCAACACAGGAATTTATGTATGCGAGGATGTCCTTACGGTGCATACTTTAGTAGCAATGCAGCAACTTTACCGGCTGCTGAAGCGACCGGAAATATGACATTACGACCGAATTCTATTGTTAATTCCGTTATTTATGATCCTGAATTAGGGAAAGCAACCGGTGTGCAGATCATTGATGCTGAAACCGGAGAAATGGAAGAATTTTACTCTAAAATAATCTTCCTTAATGCATCTTGCATGAACACTACATTGATCATGTTGAACTCTATTTCTGATCGTTTCCCAGATGGACTAGGAAATGATTCAGGACAATTGGGACGGAATGTTATGGATCATCATTTTCAAGCAGGTGCTGAGGGGGAATATGATGGGTTCGAAGAGGAATATTATTGGGGAAGACGACCTAATGGTTTTTACATACCCCGATATAGAAATATTGGGAATAATGACCGTGATTATATTCGTGGGTTCGGCTATGAAGGAAGCGCAAGTCGTGAAGGATGGCAACGTGGTGTCGCAGAGATGCAGATCGGATCAGATTTAAAAAGCAGTTTAACAAAACCCGGGAATTGGACATTAGGCATGACCGCTTTTGGTGAAATGCTCCCTCATCCTGACAATAGAGTTTGGTTAAATCATGACAAAACAGATAAATGGGGTCAACCAACTCTGGTATTTGATGCTGAGTTTAGAGAAAATGAGTTTAAGATGCGGGAGGATATGAAAAATGATGCCGCTGAAATGTTGGAGGCTGCCGGATTAAAGAATATCAACATGTTTGATATTCCAAACGCACCGGGTCATGGCATTCATGAAATGGGCACCGCCCGAATGGGTAGAGAGCCAAAAACATCTGTCTTAAATGGGATGAATCAAATTCATTCGGTTAAAAATGTTTTTGTAACAGATGGCGCTTGTATGACATCTTCGGCTTGCCAAAATCCATCATTAACATATATGGCCTTAACAGCTAGAGCCGCTGATTATGCAGCAGATCAACTTAAAAGAGGTGATTTATAATGAAATCTGGAAAGACTGACCAAATTACACGAAAAGAAGCCATAAAACGTACCAGTTACTTATTGGGTGGTGTAATTTTTGCACCGAACATAATCGGTTTATTAAATGGATGTACACCAAATAGGACAACGGATTGGAAACCAGAACTGTTTAATGATTACGAGGCAAAACTAGTAACCTCTTTGGCTGATGTTATCATGCCTAAAGATGACTACCCTTCTGCCAGTGAGGTTGGTGTACCCTCGTTCATTGAGTCTATGGTCTCAACGGTCTACAGTGAAGAGCAGAGAGAAATGTTTTTAAAAGGTCTTAATGACTTTGGTTCAATAGCTAAAGAAACACTGCAAATAGATTTTAGCGAAAGCTTGGAAGAAGATCGTTACCGCTTGACTTACGCTCAGAATAAAACAGATCTGGAGGTGAGGAATGAATCAGGGGATGAGCCTTCATTCTTTTTGATGTTTAAAGAGTTAACGATACTGGGTTATTTTACTTCGGAAATTGGAGCTACACAGGTATTGAGATATGAACCTGTTCCCGGATATTATTCAGGTTGTATGCCCTTTGATGAAATAGGTAAAACCTGGGCAACGTAACTCTTTCAGAGTCAATCTTTTTTTCACATTTACCAAAATCGATTTCAAATCAGTAATTCAAGAAAGGTAACCAACACAACCAAACCATTAACACTATGAGACTCATAATTACTCTAACAGGACTGCTGATATTACTGGCAGGAGTACAACTCCATGCCCAAAACAGTACCGATATGGTGGGCTTAGACTATTTGTATGTCAGTGCACATCCGGATGATGAAGGGGGATTTACTGGAACAATGATCCGATATAACCATGACGAAGGTTACAAGGGCTCTGTTGCAGTTTTTACATTGGGCCAGGGAGGCGGTAATGCCTTAGGACCTGAAGTTGAAGGTTCTTTAGGACTTCTACGTTATGAGGAGTTGCGTCGATCTCTTGCCATTGCCGGTATTGACAGATTCTACTATTTGGGCTTTCCTGATTTCTATTTCACCCAATCTGCTGATTTAACCCGGAAAACCTGGAGTGAAACCAATCCCGATTTTTTATGTGAATTAGTAAGAGTGATTAGATTAACAAAACCTGAAGTTATAGTCTCAATGTGGCCCGGACCGGGTACTCATGGTCACCATCAAATGGCCGCCAGATCTGCAATAGAAGCTTTTAATTCGGCCGGTGATCCAAATGTTTGTTCATTTTTGATCACAGATGAATATTTAGACACATGGGAACCCATGAAGTTATATATCTCAGCTCCTGGCAGACAGAGTATATCTGTACCACTTACTGATTTTTCTCAAAAGCACAACATGAATTACTCTGACATAAGAAGTTTTGCTCTCAGAAATTTCAGAACACAGGGATGGGATCGTGGAAATACGATTCCTGCATCCAGAACTGCACCTGAATCCAGAATGCTTGTAAAATCAAGAGTACCTGTTGGGAATCCCGAAACACATTTTATGGAAGGTACTCACATACCTGCCGGTACGTCTCCTGTTGGTGTAAGAATGGTCGTAGATGCTGAATCTTATAGAGTTACTTCAACAGAATCATTTGAGGTGACCGTTGATTTAGGAAATAATTCTGAATATCAATTCGAAGATGTTGAAATTAATATTGTATTACCGGATGGTTGGATTAGTGAGAACACCAATCAAAGTATTGGTGATTTGCCAATCGGTGAAAATATAACGACAACATTTGAACTCTCTCCAACCTCAAATCTGACAATGAATGAGCAGCAGGAAGTTTGGGTATACTACACAGCAAATGTTGACGGTAATGGTATCAAAGGTGAGAACTATACATGGATTGAACCTGTGTCTCCCCTTTCGGTTCAAGTTGAACCTCTTTTTGATATCGTACAATACAGAGAATTTGCTGCTCGAACTGGAACTGAATTTCTTTCACCGAATCTACCTACAAGGATACCACTTTCAGTAGGTCTGGAAAATGAAGTCTCGTTACAGTTATCAAATAGTGGTAATAGATCAGAAAGTGGTCAATTAGAATTTAATTTACCTACAGGCATATCCGTACAGGGAGATCTTAATTTCACTGTACCTGCCGGTGAAATGGTAGATAAAATGGTTACCGTTCTAGTTTCAGACGATGCTTTTTTAGAAGAGCGACAGTCATTTTCTGAAACCGGCACTGTTTCTGCAGTAAGTAATAACTACAGGGATACAGATTCTATGGAATTTTACGTGCTCCCATACATGGAAATTGAAAAAACTGAAGAGAATATTTCAATTGATTCAGATTTATCACAATTATCAAACTACTCAAGTGGTACTATCAGGCATACAGACCGATGGAGTGGAGAGATATCAGGTTCTGATGATTCTTCAGCAGATTTTCATCTGGCATATGATGATCAATATTTATATCTGGGTATACAGGTTTATGATAATGTTGTTACTTGTCACATGCCCCCAAATCGTATCAGAAACCATTGGTATGGGGATGCTATTGAAATAACTATCGATCCTTCTGCAAACAGTACGGATGTATCTACTACATTCCGTGCAAGTATTTTCCCATGTTCAACTGAAGGGTTTGAACCAAATGCTGCACGATATGGTGATGCAAACTTCGGTCCGATAGCGAAAACCGCACCTGATATGAGCGTATCATCAACACAAACGGAGAGTGGATATATTCTTGAAACGGCCATCCCGTGGGCTTCAATGGAAGTACAACCTGCTTCCGGAGATCAAATTAGATTTAATGTCTTGGTCTATGATGCAGACGAAGAAAATCCAGAAGAAGGTGCTGATTATGGAAAGAGTAGAATTGGCTGGGGATCTTCTATCGGAGCACAGCAGGCTACAACTTATACTTGGCCTGTGGTAACTTTAAAACCGTAATTAAACATTTCCGTAGTGCACAACAACAACAACAAAACCATCTACTTTGAAAAGTAGATGGTTTCTTTTTATAACACAACTCTATTATTACTTTGGTGGTGAGGCTGTGGATTGTCGAATAATCAGGCTGGGTTCCATTACAATCTCAACCGGTTCAGAGGATTTATCTTCTACTTTTCTAAAAAATAATTCTGCTGCTTTAAGTCCCATTTCATAAGCAGGTTGCTTCACAACGGTTAGAGGTGGTGTAATTGCTTTCGCCCAAGAAACATCATCAAATCCAATGATGGATATCTCTTCGGGTATTTTAAGATTCTGTTCGTTTATTGCTTCAATTGCCCCAAGGGTCATCAAATTATTCGTAGCAAAAATTGCAGTTGGGGGATTATCGAGATTAATTAATTTGGTCGTCATTAACTTTGCATTATCTGAACTTCTGGGATCTCCTTCCCTGATTAATCGTTTATCGACTTCAATTCCATTTTCTTTTAGTGCTCTTTCATATCCTTTTTGGCGTTCACTAAATGAAGAAAATAAAATAGAACTGGTTAGAATGGCAATTTGCTTATGTCCCTTATCAATTAGATGAGAAGTAGCAATATAACCACCCATTTCATTGTCGATAACCACGGTATCTACGTTTTTATTTCCAAGTTTTCTATCAAAACAGATTATAGGTATGCCTGTTTTTATGATATTTTCAATTTCTTCACCAAATTGTAAAATCGGAGGTAGTATAATTCCATCAACCGACTCTGATTTTAATACTTCAAGATAAAATCTTTCTTTATTAGGGTTTTCATCAGAGTTACAGAGTATAACGGCGTAATCGTTTCCATAAGCAACATCTTCAATACCCCTGACAATATTTGAATAAAACTGATTTTTGATATCCGGAATAATGAGCCCTAATAATTTAGAACGGCCGTTTGCAGTACGAAGGCGCTGAGCAACTCGATTTGGCTGATAATCGAGCATTGTCATTACTTTTTTTACTCTCTCACTAGTTTTTGGATTTACCTTATCTGACCCATTAATGACTCTTGATACAGTAGTAATTGAGACATTTGCCTTTTTTGCAACCTCTTTAAGATTGGACATAATATAATATTGTGCTGTTCTTTCTGTGAAAAATTAGTTTAATAAAAGAAAATTATCCATAAAAGGATCTAAACAAGCTTTCGTATCCCCTTCCAAAATGGAATATAGGTAATTTGAACAATATTTTTCATTAATGAAAACCTTTTCATTTTCTTAACTTATTGGTATTTTACAGGATACAGTGATTTGAAAACAAACCTAAAAAAAGTACTCATCTATGCCGGAACAAGAGATTTTGCGTAATTATATTAATGGCAAATGGACCCATTCAAAACAAAAAGATGCCTTAGAAGTAAAAAATCCCGCTTTCGATGAGATTATTTCTTCGGTTCCTTTAACCACTAACAACGAGGTCTCCGCTGCAATTGAAGATGCAAATAAAGCTTTTAGTGAATGGAGACGAACACCTGTTGTAAAACGTATACAATACCTGTTTAAATTTAAAGATTTACTTGAGAATAACCTGGATGACATTGCAAGAACCATTACCAGGGAATCCGGTAAAACGTTTGCAGAATCACAAGGGGAGTTGAGGAGAGCGATTGAAAATGTGGAGGTAGCATGTGGAGCCCCCATTCTGTCACAGGGATATAATAATGAAGACATTGCAAATGGTATCGATGAGATGATGATACGTCAGCCTTTAGGCGTTACAGCTATCATATCACCTTTCAATTTTCCTGCAATGATACCTTTTTGGTTTATGCCATATGCTATTGTAACCGGAAATACTTGTATTGTAAAACCATCAGAGCGAGTTCCCAATACAATGGATAAGATCTTTAAATTAGTAGATCAATTAGATCTTCCACCGGGTGTTTTAAATATGGTACATGGAGATCAACAGGTAGCAGAAACATTAATACAAAATCCTTTGGTGCAATCTATCAGTTTTGTTGGATCTACACACGTTGCAAAGAAAGTTTATGCCAATGCTGCAGCACACGGAAAAAGAGTTCAGGCATCAGGCGGTGCCAAAAATCCACTCATTATTTTGCCCGATGCTGATCCTGAAATGACCTCCAAAATAGTAATTGACAGTGCTTTTGGATGTGCGGGACAGCGCTGCCTAGCAGCTTCTATTGCAATAACCGTAGGAGATGCAAAAAATAAATTCAGAGACGCATTATGTGATCAAGCGAATAGTTTAAAAGTAGGTTATGGACTGGATCAAGGTGTTCAAATGGGACCAGTTATATCCAATACAAGTAAAAATAGAATTCATTCACTCATTGATGAAGGCAAAAAGGAAGGGGTCACTGTTACTATAGATGGACGAAATCCGGGTGGAGATCTTAAAAACGGATATTTTATAAAACCAACAATTTTAGAGGATATTAATCCTTCTCATAAACTTGCTAAAACAGAAATATTTGGGCCGGTTCTAAGTTTAATGCATGTAAAAACTGTTAATGATGCGATTGAAATCATCAATAACGGTCAATATGGAAATATGGCCTGTCTATTTACAAGCAGTGGCTCAGCCGCAAGGAAGTTCAGATATGAAGCGAATGCTGGGAATATCGGAATTAATATTGGGGTAGCAGCTCCGATGGCTTTTTTCCCATTTGGTGGATGGAAAGATAGTTTTTTTGGGGACCTACACGGACAAGGAAGAAATGCATTTGAATTTTTTACAAGACAGAAAGTAGTCATTGAGAGATGGCCAAATGTGTGGAGCCGTAAATTTTAATTAATAATTATTTTTAGATGAAGATAGCAAATGCACCATGCTCTTGGGGAGTATTGGAATTTGGTTTAGACGGACAAACGGATCATTTTTCAAAAGTTTTAGATGAAATGACTGAATCAGGATATATCGGAACTGAATTAGGTGACTGGGGATTTATGCCAACGAACCCAAAAGAGCTGATTAGAGAACTACAATACAGAGATTTAAATCTTGTAGGTGCATTTGTACCTGTCAATTTTATTGATGAAAATTGCCACAAAAAGGGCGCAGAAAATGCAGTGAAAATTGCCACCCTGCTTAGAGATACCGATCCCGAAAATGCTCGAATTGTCCTTTCAGATGATAATGGGAAAAATAAATCTCGTACATCAAAAGCAGGGAGGATTAAACTTGAAGATGGTTTAAATGCTTCAGAAATGAAAAGATTTGCAGCTGGCGTTGAATATGTCGCTAAAGAAATTTTAGAGAAAACCGGGGTGATTTCAGTCTTTCATCATCACTGTGCAGGATTTATTGAAACACCGAATGAAATTGAAAGACTGCTTGAAAGTACTGATAAAGATTTAGTTTCTCTTTGTTTTGATACAGGTCACTACGAATTTGGAGGAGGAAATGCTTTACAGGGTTTAAAGCAATATTCAGATAGAATTAAACATGTTCATTTTAAGGATTTTGACAAAACATCTTACCAAACTACACTTGAAGAAGATCTGAATTACTTTGAGTCTGTAAGAAATGGGATTTTTTGCGAGCTTGGAAAAGGTTCTATCCCATTTGATAAAATTTTTAATGAACTGAAAGAACAGAATTATGACGGTTGGGTCGTTGTAGAACAAGACGTACTTCCCGGAATGGGTAGCCCGAAAGCAAGTGCGCTTAGAAACCGGGAATATTTGCGATCAATCGGTATGAAGTAAATCTTTTAGAGAGTACAATAGTAGCGCCTATAAATAGTTCTTCTGCTTTTTACTAGACTCTTCATAATCTGATCTTGATTGCTTTACCTCTTTCATTGTTGAGGTTTCGGCAACAGGTACGTCCCACCATGAGTGATATGAAGGTACTCTTTGAGTTTTATCTACATCTATTACGATTACATGCGTTTTTGTACTATTGCGAGATGTAATCATGGCTTGCTCTATTTCTTCGTACGTTTTCGGTGAAATTACAGCCACACCGTAACTTTCTGCATTTTTTACAAAATCAAGAGGCAAATATTCACCATCAAGTTTACCGGATTCTTGACTTCGATATTTATAATTTGTTCCGAATCCTTCTGAACCTACAGATTCTGAAAGTGATCCGATACTTCCATATCCTCTATTATTTATTAAAACAACGGTAATTTTGAGACCTTCCTGAACAGCTGTAATCAATTCAGAAGATAACATCTGGTATGACCCATCCCCTACCATCACAATAACATTGCTATCAGGTTTAGCCATTTTGACTCCTAATCCGGCTGCAATTTCATAACCCATGCATGAATAGCCATATTCCATATGATAACCACCGGGATTCACAGTCATCCATAATTTATGGAGATCACCTGGTAAACTTCCTGCAGCACATATAATAACAGAATCATCACCGGCTGAATTATTTACAATCTTAACCACATTGGGCTGCTGAATTTTATCATTTGGAGATAAACTGGTAACCCTATCTATCTCCTCCATCCAATTGTGTTTTCTATTCTCCAATGTAGATTTATAGTCACTGTCAGTTTTATAACCGGAAAGCAACTCACCTAATTCACTCAAAGTCACTTTGGCATCGCCTAATAATGGTAATGCCGACAATTTATGAGCATCCATCGAATTCACATTGATATGTATAAATTTGACATCCGGATTTTGAAACTGACTTTTAGACGAGGTAGTGAAGTCACTTAAACGAGTTCCAACTGAAATCACTAAATCCGCTTCTTTTGCTGTTAAGTTAGCTGCAGAACTACCTGTGGCACCGATCGATCCAAGATTGAATGGATGGGTATAGGGTAAAGATCCTTTTCCTGCCTGCGTTTCACCGATGGGAATTCCTGTTTTTTCAACAAAATGATTTAAAGTCTCAGTAGCTTCACTATAAAGAACTCCTCCACCGGCTATAATGAAAGGCTTTTTAGAGGTTAGAATCCAACTTACTGCCTTTTTTAACTGATTTATATCCGGCCTCATTCTTGGTATCGACCAAATCCTTTTCCTAAAAAGTTCCGAGGGGTATTCAAAAGCTTCAGTCTGTACATCTTGAGGCATACAAAGTGTTACTGCACCGGTATCTGCCGGTGATGTTAATACTCTCATGACTTCGAGTAGACTCCAGGTCAGCTGATCGGGCCTGTTAATCCGATCCCAATACGCGGAAACAGGTTTGAATGCATCGTTTACTGAAATATCCTGACTCATTGGGTGTTCTAATTGCTGTAGAACCGGTGCAACATTTCTTCTGGCAAAAATATCACTAGGCAGTAATAAAAGGGGGATTCGATTGATTGTAGCTGTTGCAGCTCCTGTTATCATATTAGTAGAACCGGGACCTACAGAAGCAGTGCAGGCCATCGCTTCATTTCTAAATTTTGCTTTTGAATAAGCAATAGCAGTATGTGTCATAGCTTGCTCATTTCGGCATAAATAGTAGGGCATTTGTTTGTCTTGCAGTAATGCCTGACTAATACCGGCTACATTTCCATGCCCAAAAATTCCCCAAACACCTTTAATAAATTGGTGTTCCTGACCATCTCTGGTTACATACTGGTTATTAAGAAATCTAATTAAAGCTTGTGATGTTGTTAATTTTATCTTTTTTGACATGATAAACGCTCTTTCAATTGAATTCTCGGTAAATATTAGCCTGATTTCGACTTATGTATAAATTTGCCTATTTCATTTGCAACTTCACGAGGTGATTGATTCAGTGGGTAGAGTACATTTCGTCCAAACATTGCACCCCGTACTTGATGTCCTGATTCCATTGCCTCTTTTAAGTCATTAATCAATACGTCTAAATTATCTGTTCTATCTCCACCCAGTATCACGATAGGCAATGTTGTAGATGCCGCAACTCTATCAAATTCTTTTGTGAATGGTAATTTTAACCATATATGTTTACTACTTGATCCTAAAGCTGATGTCATGGTTACAAGAGGAATTAAAAGATCAGGATCTTTTAATACTTTGAACAAACCATTCTCTCTTTTTACAGGCAGAGGCTCCAGAAATATGGGTATTTTATGTTCATTAAAATCCCTAACTCCATCTGCACAATAGAGCATTGTTTGAAGTGATTTTTCATCTTCCGGGTCTAAACGGAGTAACATTTTCGCCGCATCAATACCATATTTTAAACAAGTTGCTGCATCGGTCCCTGTAATAGGATCATCCATTTCCCAAGCGGAACCCGGAAATCCCCCTCGATTCAGACTCACAATCAAAAGTTTATCATCCAAAAAACCGGCTCTTCCCGACTCTTTAAAAAGACCGTGTAGAATAATCAACTCTTCAAGGATATCCATGCTGCCCAAAATCCCATCAACCCACTCTGAATGCAACACATCAACGAGTCTGGATAATAACTCATGTCTGTCAGCCATTTCGAATGGTTCCTTACCTACAGAGATACTTCCTCGGGCAGGATGATCAGCAGCAACCACATTCAATTTTCCGTTACGGGTAAAATGATTCCTTTTAATTCTTCTATTAGACCAATCTACAATATAATCAGGATTCTCGACCCGGATATCAGTGATCTGTTGGAATATGTTAAGTGGAATTATTTCCTTCGCTTGAAAACTCAATCAAAACCTCCTTTATCCTTTGTAAATTCAATCACTTCATCAAAAGTGGGCATAAAATTTGCGCATCCGTGTTGAGTTACGAGAATTGCCCCACAAGCGTTACCCAGTCTGGCACTTTTGTACCAACTCCACCCTTGAAGTACCCCGTAAATGAGACCACTGGCAAAAGCATCACCGGCTCCAAGAGTGTTTATCACTTTAACAGGATATCCGGGAGCATGTTCTGGAGCCTCAGTGTTTGAATGATGAATATAGCAGCCATCAGTTCCGGCTTTTAGAAGTAAAACTTTTGATCCCTTTGATAATAGACTCTTCACACTTTCAGAGAGATCAGCATCTATTTTTGATTCATTCACCTGAGAATGTTCGATTATTGCCTCACCCCCTCCTGTGTACGCTGCTGCTTTTACCTCTTCAGAGGTTCCGATTATAATATCAACATACGAAAGTATAGATCTGACTATAGTACCAAATGATTGTAAATCAGGCCATTGGTCGGCTCTGAAATCAATATCGAGAAATACTTTTATTCCCTTTAATGAAGCTTGTTCGGCTGCAAAAATAGTTGCTGACCTGGAAGGTTCTTTACTTAGTCCGGTGCCACTGATTAATAATGATTTACACTGATCAAATTGAATTTTTTTAACATCAGAAATATCAATATTGATATCTGCACAGTCCTCTCGATAATAGACCAGTGGGAATTTATCCGGTGGTTCAATACCTAAAATGACAGCACTGCTTCTTTTACCAACTTTCCTTGAAATGTATTCGGTAATTACTCCCTCTTTTTCTAAAAAATTAAGGATAAAATCACCTACAGGATCGTCTCCAATACCTGTGAGTAGTGCTGAATGGATGCCCAATCGGTGAGTACCCACACTTATATTTGTGGGACAGCCCCCTACAAATGCAGAAAATTCATTGATGTCAACAAAAGAACTTCCGATGTTATTAGAATAGAGGTCAATGGAACTTCTTCCCATCGACAGGATATCGATTTTTTTTTTAGTTTCCATTAGTCTGTTTGAAACTCAGGTTGTGTATTCACTCCTGCCCAGGTTCTCTCCATAGTTGGATCTAAGGTTGCCATGATCCAGATAAAATTAATCTGATGACCGGGAATGGCAACATTTGGATGGTAACCTCTTTTTATCACAACAGCATCATCATTGTAAACAGGTCCAAAATAGTCCGGGTTGTCCAAATCTTCATAAACCAATTGAATTCCAAAAGCTGGAGCAGGCATTTCAAAATAGAGATAGATTTCTTCTTTGGTTTCTGTATGCTCATGAGGCGCCCAACTGGTCCAGTTTCCTTCATCACTGAATATCAAGCCACAAAGAAGTCTTTTTGCTGGTACATTATCATCGATAAGACGATGAATTTTTCTTCTGCACCCATCAAAACCCAGGTCTTCGGTTAAATGTTTGTCCTCTTTTAAAGTGTCAAATGGGATATATACCGGATCTCCTGATGCATCCGAAGGAGCTGCACACTCTACAAGGTCAAGATTTGTCTCTGTATCTATAGTGCCGGATTTACCGGCGGGAATAAATAAAGAATCATAGGGTTTTACTCTGTATTCAAGATCACCCAGACGAATGAACCCTTCACCGGCTAAGCAGATAAGAGCTACTTCATTCTTGCCATTGCTATAATCAATTTTAGAAATTTGTTTGTTCAGAATAATCCTGGAATAGGCTAAGGAATCTAATTCTGAGTTCTCCGGAGTAATAATCCAATTTCTGCCCGGTTTATTTCCTGTATTTTTAAAAAGAATATTCTTTTTACTCATATTAATTATGCGTCTTTATTCAATGTCGATTCTACTTTTTCTACGTATTGAAACTCTTTATTATCTATCCTTAAAGGAACACCGGCTTTATAAGAATCCGTAGCAGCATGACCTATCAAAAGAGCTAATATTCCATCATCTACTGAAATTGATGGCTCAGCGCCTGAACTGGCTTTCTCAATAAAATCTTTTAGTTGGATGATATAGGATTTTTCAAATCGCTCCATAAAAAATGGTACGGTATCATGACTCACTCCCTCCTTCTTTAAAATATAGATTGGAGTTTCTCGCAAATAACCGATATGTATGGAGCCTTTTGTTCCCATTATTTCTGTTCGAATGTCATATCCATAAATACCACTTCTGCTTAGATCTGTCGTACCTATTGTACCGGATTCAAACTTCATATTTACGATTGCATTGTCAATATCGTTAATTGTTTTCATTTCAGGGAAAGCGAGAACATTGCCAATACTATAAACTTCTTCAACATCCCCCATAAACCATCTTGCAAGATCAAAATCATGAATACCCATATCCAGGAAAAGCCCGCCACTCATTTTGGGATCTGCGTATTCTAAACTGGGTCTGAATGGATCTTTTGATGAAGCTTTAAAAACAATAGGTTCGCCAATTTCATCCTGTAAAATCCGGGACTTTGCTGCTGAGTATCCAGGATCAAAACGTCGCATAAACCCCATATGAAAGAAAACACCACTTTGATCAATAGCCTCCTTCATTTGAAAGGCATCATCTAAAGAGATAGATAAAGGTTTTTCGCAAAATATTTTTAAGCCTTTTTCGGACGCATCAATTACAATTTGTTTATGCGTACTGGTAGGACTTGTTACCACAATTGCATCCAAATCAGATAGTTCGAGCATATCTCTGTAATCTTTATAAGCATGCTTAACCCCTCTGCTATTGGCGATTTCAATCGCTCTTCTCTCATTTGAATCTGATACTGCTATTACATTTGCTTTTGGTATTTGATAGGCCAAGTACTCAACATAGAGTGATCCTAATCGACCTAATCCTACAATTCCAACATTTATCATTGAATTCATTGTTTTAAATTTAAATTTTACTCATCTACATTATCTTGAGTGATGAGTTTTATCTCAACATTGATGTTTTCAGGTATCTCTTCACCGTTTAAAATTTTGTATGCATATTCTACACCTGCCCTACCAATTTCATAAGGATTTTGTGCAATGGTTGCATGCATTACTCCTCTTCTTATGGCATCCACAGCTTCTGAATGTGCATCAAACCCAACAACCAGGATGTCATTAGGGTTACGCCCACTTGCAGAGATCGCTTCAATTGCCCCTAGAGCCATCAAATCACTTGCAGCAAATACAGCCTGAACATCATTGTACGATTGCAATATATTTTGAAATACGGTGTACCCTAGATTCCTCTCCCAATTTGCTGTTTGAGAGGTTACAATTTCAATATTGGGAAACTCACTTATTCCTGATAAAAACCCTTGTTGTCGAGAATCAGCCGTTTCATGGCCGGGAATTCCTTCCAATATTGCAACTTTTCCTACACCGTTTAGTTGCTCACCCACAAATGTTCCGGCTAAATACCCACCTTGGTAATTATCTGACCCAATAAATGTGGCAACGTAGGCATTGTCACTGGCTAGAAGTTCAGCATCTACTTTAGTATCAAGATTAATGATGGGTATGTTATTGTTATTTGCATTTGCAATCACAGGCACTACTTCTCTTGACCCGCTGGGTGTAAGCATGATTGCATCAACTTGTCTTTGAATAAGATTTTCAACGATTTGTACTTGCTGTTCAACATCAATTTCCCGTTCAGCTGCCTGAACAATTAAATTAATCTCTAACTCTCTTGCCATATCCTCAGCTCCGGTCTGCATATCATTAAAAAATGGGTTGTTTAAAGTTTTTACTACTAAAGCAACCGTTGGTCTACCGGGAAATTCCTCTTTGTAACAACTAAAAGAGGTAAATACCAGAAGGGTAATGAGAAGTACAATTGTAATTCTTTGAGTAATAATTCTATTCATATAATTTTTTTAAATTAATTTTTCCGCATTTTTAAATTTGTATCCAGTAGGATTGCCCCAATAATGACAGATCCAATTACAATCTGTTGTATGAAGGATGAAACGCCCAACAAATTAAGTCCATTTCTGAGAACACCAATTATAAGAGCCCCTATTAATGTTCCAATAACTGTACCTTTACCGCCAAATAGACTTGTTCCTCCTATAACTGTAGCTGCTATCGCGTCCAGTTCATACATAATACCGGCAATTGGTTGAGCAGAATTTAAGCGAGCCGTTAACATTACTGCTCCTAAAGCACTTAACAAACCGGCTATGCCGTATATAATATTTAAATAGAGTTTTATATTGATTCCCGATAAGACAGCTGCCTTCTCATTGCCACCAATAGCGTAAGTGTATCTCCCCATTTTAGTTTTTGTAAGAATAAGATGGGCAACTATATAAACTACAATCATGATGATAACAGGTACAGGTACATAGAAAATCTCACCGGTCGCTAAATATCTAAAACTGTCATCAAATCCTGATATGGGTCTACCATCTGTGAACCATAAACCTGCTCCTCTTGCAATGCTCATCATTCCTAATGTGGCTATAAATGGAGGTATTTTACCATAAGAGACTAATAATCCATTTAACAGACCACATGAAAAACCGACCCCTAATCCAACCAGAATTCCTAAAGGAATCGGTAACCCGGCGTGCAATACGGATGCCATAACAACACCAGAAAAAGCCAGGACAGATCCTACGGAGAGATCAATACCGGCTGTAATGATTACAAAAGTCATTCCAACGGATATGACTGCAATAATGGAGGATTGTTGAGCTACATTAAGCAGATTGGATGTAGTCAAAAAATAGGGTGATAGTATAGTAAATAGAAGACAGAGTGCAATCAGACCAAAAAAGGTACCGAATTGTCTGATCTGGTCAAGATTTTGATTATTAAAGAACTGCTTCATAAGCCTCCCCTAATGCATGATTCATTATTTTCTCTTGACTGGCATCAGTATCTGATAATTCTCCGGCAATTCTGCCATTTCTCATTATCAATATCCTGTCACTCATTCCAAGTATTTCAGGCATTTCAGATGATATCATAATAATTGCGACTCCTTTAGCTACTAATTGATTCATTAATTGATAAATCTCGGTTTTTGCACCAACATCGATTCCACGCGTAGGTTCATCAAAGATGAAAATTTTGGCATCAGAGCAGAGCCATTTGCTAAGCACTACTTTTTGCTGATTACCACCACTTAAATAAATTGCAAGTTGATTTCTGGTAGGCGTTTTAATATTAAGTTTATCAATGTAATTATCTACTGCTTGATTCTCTATGCGGGAATTGATCAAACCGCTGTTGATGAATTTATTCATATTAGGCAGGCATACATTCTGTTTCACCGAAAGATCCAAGATCAATCCTTCATTCTTACGATCTTCCGTAACGAGTCCTATGCCGGCATTAATTGAATCTCTGGGAGAGTTCATGTGGATTTCAACTCCATCCACTAAAATTTTACCTTTTGAAATTTTTTCCGCGCCAAAAAGAGTTTTTGCCAGTCGTGTTCTACCGGCACCCATTAATCCCGCAATGCCTAAAATTTCACCTTTTCTCAGTTTGAATGAGATATCTTGAAGTCGATCTTTTACGGATACATTCTCAACTTCCATCACCACATCCCCTATTTCGGCTTTTATTTTGGGTATGTGATCATCCAGATCTCTGTTTACCATCATTTTAACCATTTCATCTTTGGTTAATTCTGACACCGGCTTAGTGTCCACATATTTACCATCTCGTAAAACAGTAACTCTATTTCCAATTCGAAAAATCTCCTCTAATCGATGGGATATATAGATTATTGCCACGCCATCATCTTGAAGTTTTTTAATGGTTTTAAATAATGCTTCAATTTCCTTGTTTGAAAGAGATGCAGTGGGCTCATCCATGATCAATATACGGGCATTTAATGAAAGAGCTTTTGCAACCTCTACCATCTGTTGCATTGCAACGCCTAAGGTCTCAACGATCTGTTTTGCATCTATTTCTACACATAGTGAATCCAGGATATCCTGAGCATCTCTATAGATCTTTTTCCAATCAATAATTCCGGGCAAAATGGTAGGTTCTCTACCCAGAAATATATTTTCAGCTACTGAAAGATATGGATTTAGGTTGAACTCTTGATAAATGATACCTATTCCTAATTTTTGTGCGTGAGCAGGGCTTTCAATTTCAATCAGGTTATCATCGATTGTAATTTCCCCTTCATCTTTGACATAAGCACCACTCAATATTTTCATAAGAGTGGATTTACCGGCTCCATTTTCTCCTAAAAGTACATGGACTTCTCCTTTCAATAGCTCAAATTGAACTTTATCTAAAGCAAGAACTCCCGGAAAACTCTTACTGATACTCTCCATTCTTAACACACAAGATTCAGTCATCAGAAAATCACTATTCCCAAGAGTTTAAATTTTTTAAATATCAATACAATTATGAGTCCAAATATTACCCATAACTATGAATGTATTGGACGAGGACAAAAATCAATGAATATGATAGAGTAAATTATGGTAGAAAACTCATTCTTTATCATCAAATACATCCCTGAAATAACGAATATATGAAAACGTTATCATATTGATATTTTACTTAAATTATAAGGTATTGTCAAACCACAAAAGAAAATAATAGTGACTAATTTTAGTGTGAAGGTTAATAAAAGCTCTAACTTTAGATCCTTTAATTTTTAATAGATTAGATCAAATAGATATTGGTTCATTTAGTAACTTAAATGCTCAATATAATTGCTCTTATTTTACTCACATTAAATCTACTTCCTCAATTAAAAACCCATTATTAATAGTTATATCGTCATGAATGCTCAAAATAAACTAAGAAAGAAGCTCACTATATGTTCAAATTTGTTAATACCCCTCTTTCTGATTCTCTCAATAAACGCATGTGAAAATAAAACAGAGTATGAATTAACAGTTGCCGAAGAGTTAAATAGTCTGGAAAGAGCCGATTCACTATTCCTGGGTTATTATTTCGGTATGACCTCTAAAGAATTTTTCGAGCATAGCAGACAACTTAACAGTGATGGTGTAATCACAGGACAAACGACTATTCACTATACTCATGATCACTTGGGGCACTCTGTTACAAGTTACTTCTACCCTTCTTTTGAAGATGATCAAATCTATAGATTACCCATTGAAGCTTCATACGATGGATGGGCACCATGGAACCGATCCTTTTTTTCTGACACTTTAATGGTAGATTTAATGGATCTGTATAATCAACAGTATGGGGCTGAATTTAATTTTACAGTAATTCCTGATAAAGAAGACTCCGTTTGGGTAAGTGTACAGTCTAATCGAAGAATCGTTCTCAATAAGAAGGATGATATGACTGTTCAAATTGAGTTTCTCGACTTATCGGTTCAAAAACCATAATAAGAATTATATCTGCTCCCTGATGTTCAGAAAATTTTTCCAATGTCTTAAACTTTTCTCAACGTTCTGTTTACTAATAGTTTTTTCGACTTGTAAAAAGTCTAGTGAACCTACTCTTTTTTTAGCACTACAACCCGAACAAACCGGTATTGAGTTTAAAAACAGTCTGGTCTCAGAACCAGACTTTAACATCTACAAATACCGTAATTTTTATAAAGGCGGCGGTGTAGCTATTGGAGATTTAACGGGTAACGGACTTCCTGATATCTATCTGATCGGTAATATGGTACCCAATAAATTATATGAAAACAGAGGGGACTTTAATTTTGTGGATATCACTGAAGAAGCCGGTGTTGCAGGATCAAAACCTTGGAGTACCGGAGTAAGTCTGGTAGATATTAATGGAAATGGACTTTTAGATATTTATGTAACGAATGCCGGTATATTTGGACAAGAGAGTCAAAGAAATGAGCTTTTCATTAATAATGGTGATGGTACCTTTACAGAAAGTGCATCAGAATTCGAATTAGATGACCCAGGATATGGAATACACGCCGTTTTCTTTGATTACGATAACGATGGTGATGTAGATATGTATCTTATAAATAACTCCAACACATTTGTCACAGATTTTGAACTTAATGAAGACCTACGCAATCAAAGTGACGAATTGGGTGGAGATAAACTCTTTAGAAATGATCGGGGTTTTTTCAAAGATGTCTCCGAAGAAGCAGGAATATTCAATAGTGAGATTGGTTTCTCATTGAGTGCTTCCGTTGCTGATATGAACAAGGATGGATTTCTAGATATCTATGTTGCGAATGATTTTTTTGAGAGAGATTATTTATATATCAATAATGGAAATGGCACATTTAGTGAAGTACTTGAATCTCATTTTGGGAGTACTAGTGCCGCTTCAATGGGTTCTGATATTGCTGATTTAACGAATAACGGATGGCCGGATATTTATGTGGCCGATATGTTGCCTATGAGTGATAGTCGTGCAAAAATGGTTACTACATATGAAAATTGGGAGTTATTTACCGATAAAATCAAAAATGGGTTTCACAAACAGATAAACAGAAATACACTTCAACTCAATAACGGTGATCGAACTTATTCTGAAATTGGAAGACTGACTAATACAGATAAAACCGACTGGAGTTGGGCAGTATTGATGGCTGACTTTGACCATAATGGTCATAATGATATCTATGTAACTAATGGATTGGTTCAGGATATAACTAATCTGGATTATATTGAGGAAATATCTGCACCGGATATGGTACGATCCATAGCATCAGGTTCAGAAGTTGATTATCAAAGACTTATTGAAATTACCCCCTCTACTCCTATCCATAATGTGATGTTTTCTAATTTAGGAGATCTTCAATTTATGGATGTAAGTTTAGAGTGGGGTGTTGGTGAACCCAGCTTCTCAAGTGGTGCCGCTTGGGGTGATTTAGATTCCAATGGATCATTAGATTTGGTAGTCAGCGATGTAAATGGAAGTGTGCGGATCTATAAAAACAGAATCAATGAGTTAGAACCTGATCGTACCTGGTTAAAAGTCAATCTCGAAGGTCGCACCCCGAATACTCAAGCCGTTGGGGCTCAATTGGAAGTTTGGGCTGATGGCGAGTATTGGTTTAGAGAACACATGATACAAAGAGGTTATCAAAGC
>JAGXIS010000074.1 GCA_024635465.1 Bacteroidota bacterium
CATTAGAGGCAGAGAAGATCTTTCTAAAACGAAAACACGGTTTCCAAAGAAGACAACACTTTACTCAATTTTCAGTTCATCGGTTAATAAACAGATACCCATCAGGGATACTGTAGAATCTGACTACCCTCAATTCACCGGTCATATTGATGAAATAACCGCTATTTATGAGAAATATCGAGAGTACAAGGAGAAAAATTATGTAATGGATTTTGATGATCTGCTTTTAAAAACGATCCAACTTTTTCAAGAAAACAGTGATGTATTAGAGCAAATATCATCGAATCATCATCATGTGTTGGTTGATGAGTATCAAGACACAAATTCACTGCAGGCTGAATTAACCCGCTATTTCTCCTCATATCATAAGAATGTTATGGCTGTTGGGGATGATGCTCAGAGTATCTACTCCTTCAGAGGCGCAGATCATAAAAATATGATGCGGTTCCCGGAACTCTATCCCGGTACCGAATTGATTAAACTGGAAGAAAATTATCGATCCACGCAACGAATTTTAGATGTAGCAAATTCTGTGCTTGAGCAGGCGAAGGAGAAGTTTGAAAAAAAACTGTTTACAAAAAGAGAAGAAGGTGATTATCCCGGTTTGGTAAAATCCGCAAATATGAATGACCAGAGTCGATTCATAACTCAGATGATCTTAAACCTTAGAGAACAAGGGTATGAGTTAAATGATATTGCCGTACTGTTTAGAAATGGTCGGGATTCTTTTGACTTGGAAGTCATGTTAAATAGAAAAAACATTCCCTATATAAAATATGGTGGATTAAAATTCACGGAAGCGGCACATATCAAAGATGTTTTGGCACATTTACGTGTTCTTATTAATCCAAAGGATTCTATTTCATGGAATCGTGTATTAATGTTAATAGAGGGTATTGGGCCTAAAACTGCTGATGACCTATATAATTGGGCACAAGGTGGCGGTAATCCCCTTAGACCCGATAAGGCACCCAATACAAGTGATCGTTATATTTTGCAGCTTCGAGCTCTTGGTGAGCTATTTAAAAGACTTAATGACTTGCATGGATCTATTACAGAGCAGCTACAAGCAGTTGTTGACTACTACTCTCATTTTTGTAAGAAACGATTTGATGATTACCCAAAAAGAATGAAAGATTTGGAGGCATTTGTGGATATTTCAGGCACCTATCAGTCACTTGAATCGATGGTTGAAGAGATTGCACTCGATCCTATTGAATCGACTGCCATAGATACAGAGTCAACAAAAAAAGAGGAGTCACCACTCATTTTAAGTACAATCCATTCCTCAAAAGGATTGGAATGGAACGTTGTTTTTCTAATTCAGTGTCTGGATGGGATTATTCCATCGGGGTATGCAATTGATGATCCGGAACAGATCGATGAAGAAATTCGATTACTTTACGTCGCAGTAACACGAGCCAAAGACTCTCTATTTCTTACTTATCCGGCTCTCTTTCAAAGCCGATATGGAGACTATTTTTCCAATCCGTCCAGATTTTTAGGGCAAATTCCGGAGAATGAGATGGAGCCATGGTTACTTGTCGAGGAAACCAATCAGGATTCTTTGCCTCCTAAAGAAATCGATAGTTAACATCTCAAAACCACCTCAATTATAGTCTTTTTAATTCTTTTTTCTGTTTGATCATATCTGCAATCAGCCATAATACGGGATAGAAGGGGATAAAGATGGCTAACGAAAAAAAGATTAACTGCTTGTGTATGGGGCGTTCTCTAGTACAGATTCCAGCAACTCCTGCCATCCAAAAAACAAAAAAGACAAAGGATAAAAATGCTACAATTAAGGAGCCACCAAAACCGAAATAGTTATGTAGTGTTCGTAGCATAGATTTCTATAAAAATTCTTAACTTGTGAGTTCTTCTTTGACTCTAATTGAAAAGGTTAAGATAATCTCATTTTCACAAAGTTAAGCAGGTAACGGATGAATAAGAAACTAAATTCCATCTTATTCATCCCATTACATTGAAATTAATAATTATCATTTAAAAAGTTAAGATGTCAGCAACTGTTTCCATTGTTGGAAGGCCAAATGTAGGAAAATCAACCTTGTTTAATAGATTGATTGGCCGTAGGAAAGCAATCGTTCATGATGAAACCGGTGTAACCCGTGACCGCCATTATGGAGAAAGTTATTGGAATGGCAGAAATTTCTCTGTTATAGATACAGGTGGGTATCTACCGGATGAGGAAGACGTCATAACGGTGGGTATACGGGAGCAAGTACATTTAGCGATTGATGAATCCGATGTTATTCTTTTTGTAGTAGATACAGAAACCGGTATAACGACATTGGATCGATCTGTTGCTCAAATATTAAGAAAACAAGATAAACCGGTCTTGTTAGTCGTGAATAAGTGTGATAATGAAGAGAAGAGAATGGACGGTGTTGAATTTTATGGTCTAGGATTTGATGAAATATATCCTGTTTCCTCTATAAGTGGAATTGGAACCGGAGATTTATTGGATGAAGTTGTAAAGTTCTTACCCGAAGAAGTAGAGGAACCGGAAGATTTAGGTTACCCAAAAATTGCATTTGTAGGACGCCCAAACGTTGGAAAAAGCAGTTTAATGAATGCACTTTTGAAAGATGATAGATGTATTGTTACAGATATTCCGGGTACTACCAGGGATGCTATAAATAGTCTTTTAGATTACAAAGGAGAGACCTTTGTTCTTGTTGATACGGCAGGATTGAGAAAAAAGGCGAAGGTAAAAGAGAATATTGAATTTTACAGTACTGTCCGTACAGATCGATCTATAAAGGAAGCCGATGTAGTTGTTCTACTTTTAGATGCAATGCAGGGGTTTGATGAGCAGGATAAAAGAATCTTACGCGAAGCAGAAAAGTTTAATAAAGGAATCGTTATCGCATTAAATAAGTGGGATATTGTTCCGGAAAAGGATACTAATCTCTTAAAAGAATTTCAGGAGTATATTCACGGGAAAGTAAAAACCCTGGATTATGTTCCTATTATTTCAATCTCTGCACTTACGGGGCAACGTATCGATAAGGTTCTGGATACATCTAAGGCTGTGATAGAAGAGAGGAAAAAAAAGATACCTACCCCGGAACTCAACAATTTTATATCCAAATTATTGAAGGAGAGACAGTTACCGGTAAAAAGAGGGAAACAGTTAAAAATTCAATATGCGGTACAGGTTAAAGCAAATCCACCTGTGTTTAAGTTCTTTATGAATAATCCCGAAGAACTTCCCCCTAATTACAGAAGATTCATAGAGAATAATTTAAGAGAAAGTTTCGGTTTTGAAGGCGTACCTATTACAATGGTTTTTAGACAAAAATAGTAGTGAAATTTAACCACATTCTTTTGAAGAGATCGTTTGAAAGGTTATTTTAGACACAGAATCTATCATAGAAGTTTAATTATTATTTAAGCATGCAAAAGAATCTTGAAACACCGGCGGCACACTCTATAAATAAAGATTATTCACGTGAGCGTAAATTTTCGTTCATGGAAAATCTCTATTTACCGGAAATTTTTAAAGGTCTCCTTTATACGTTTAAACAGATGTTTGCCCCAACATTTACCATGAATTATCCTGAAGAGAAGTGGGTTCCACCTGCAATATTTCGTGGCAGACCGGTACTTGTTGAAGATGAAGGCCAGGCACGATGCGTCTCTTGTGGTTTATGTGCAAGAGCTTGTCCACCCTTGGCAATCAGTATGCAAGCAAGTGAAAATGAGGATCCCAAAGAGAGATATCCGGAAAAATTTGAGATAAATATGCTACGATGTATTTATTGTGGATTTTGTGAAGAAGTATGTCCGGAAGAAGCGATTGTAATGAGCCAGGATTATGATATCGTATTCGAATCAAGAGAAGATGCTGTATATGATAAACAACGCCTTCTAGTCCCTAAAGAAGATTTAACGGATCGGTTGACCTACCTTAGAAAGTACAGAAATAATCAATTTGGTCAGTTTTGGGATTTTCAGGAGGAAAATAATATTCATTCAGTCCGAGATCGTGATAGTGACTGGAACACCGGTTTATCACTCGTTGATCTTTTAGAACAACAGAAAAAAAATGATGCTTCCAAAGCATCCAATAACTGGTCTGTTTAGTCATTATTTAAACTGCTCAAACCAATGATAAATCAAGATCTTATTGATCGTTTGTTTGATGATGTTTCTTATCTGGAGGCAGAAGCTGAAGCTCTCAAATATTTGATTGACACAATTCCCTACGATGAAAAACCGCCGCAGGGTCAATCAATCAAAGACAAACTGCGACTGATCGATTTTGCTCAGCACCACTATTTTAGACCCATTATTGAGAGAGTACTTTTTGAAAATCGAATCATAAAACTGTCTGATTTTAAACATTTTGAAGAATCATTTGCAGAATATGAAAATGATGAGATGGATATACATAAGGTTCTCAATAAACTGATAAAACATCGAGTTGCCCTTCAAACAATCATTGAAAAAATTCATCCTATCGACTGGGAGAAACCGTTAAGAGACGGAAATAGAGATGAAATTTCACTCTATTTATTTGTTCAAAATATGGTAACAACTGAGCGTTCTACACTGAAAGAGATTGCGGACTTAATCCTTATTTATCAAAATGAAAAGCAGTACCAAAGAGAGATCAATAAGAAAATGTCACAAAGAGAACTTTAAAACCAATTTACAATGTGGGGACAGTTAATACTTTTTATCACATCCGTATACTGTCTTTATTTGGTAATTAGTAAAGTAAGCTCCAAAAATAGTGATATAAAGTCGATTCTAATTATTTCAATATTAATTTGGATCATTAGTCAGTTTTTTAATTCAGGTGATGCCATTCAAATTGAGAATACAATAGCCGAATTGCTTCATATACTAAATATATCTTTAGTTTTAACCATTCTATTGATAATAGTCAGGGGTTTAAGGCCTGCCATATTTAGATATCCATATTTTTTAGTCTATTCACCATTGCTCGTTCCGTTATTTTTTTTTCTGATTATTGATACTTACCTGATTAAAACAATCATTTTCATGTCCACTCAAGGGATTGCTTTATTGGTATATTTATTGCTGCTAACCGAGGAGAATGCAGTTGCACATAAAAGTGAATTTGGTATAATATCAGCTCTAGTGATTATTGCATCATATGTATCCTATTGGTTTTTGATTGATTTTCATCCTTTTATGGAAATGATTTGGCAGTTATTACTATCCGGTGGAATTCTGGTTTCCATTGTTACGTTTACAAGAAAAACAGAACATCAACAAAAGTTTATGATTGAATGAAAGTAGGGGATAAGGCACCAAATTTTACTTTAAAAAATACCAAAAGAGAAGACATTTCACTGAAGAGTTTGGTTGAAAATGGAAAAGTTTTAATTCTCTTTTTTCCACTGGCTTATTCAAGTGTATGCACTGAAGAATTGTGCAGTACCAGAGACAATATGAAACTGTATAACTCATTGAATGCTAATGTAGTAGGTATCAGTGTTGATAGTTTTTATACATTAAGAGAGTTTAAGAAAAGCAATAATATTAATTTTACTCTTTTGAGTGATTTCAATAAGAATGTTTCTACTCAATTTGAAGCAATCTACGATGACTTTTTCGGAATGAGAGGAGTAGCAAAGAGATCCGCTTTTGTAATAAACCAGGATTTAATAGTAGAATATTCAGAAGTACTTGATGAGGCAGGTAAACAACCGGATTTTAAAAAGATTCAAGAGGCCTTGAAATAAGAAAGTTAACAGAGTACCGGAACTATTTTTGTTCAATAGCATCAACCTAAATAGAAGAAGAAGATTATAGTTGTGTATGAAGATTATAGTTGTGTATAATGAATCATATTAACTTTACATAATATATATTATACGACATATAGTATATATTATAAATTGTTAATCAAATAGATATACTAGCTGCTGAATACAGTTAGATCAAATTGACCCTCTTTTCCACAATCAATTCGGATCTTATCAAGTATTGCCTCACTTCGAATCTCATTATCAATATGTATTAACTCCTGGTCTTCACTAACTACCGGTTTGTGAGCCAATCGGGCAATGTCTATGACCAATATGAATAAATTTTTCCGACCCTTAAAATGTTGATTCAAATATTCGTTTAAATAATTAATTCTAACGCACTCAATGCCAGACCCATTCTCAGAATCTTCATCCGTTTTTAGACTGTAACTTCCATCCTGAAAACACTCTCGCCATTTTCTTTTTGAAACAATATGAAATATTAACTGACTACTCATAATTTTGTTTATTTATCGCAATATGCATAATTGCATCACCTTTATGTACTATTGGGTTATAATTAATACCAATTACACGCCCATCATATCTACTTTTAATTGAATCAACATCTGTACCAAATGGATCCGTTATAACTCCAAGAACCTGCCTTTTTTTGACCTCATCACCATTTTTGATTTTTGATGTAAAGAGTCCGGCCAATGGAGCCCTGGCCCAAACAGAGTTCTGAAAGATATCTGTTTTATGTTCAGGTTTTGTCATTTCGCTTTTCATACCCAGATGGCACATCACCCGTTGAGTTCCCTCAATAGCTATTTTAATACCAAATTCATCGTATCGAAGCGACTCACCGGTCTCGTAAACAAGGATATGCTTTTTCTTTTTATATGCTGCTTTACGAAACGACTGATCGATTAACGGTGAATGCAAGATTACTGGAGGCGCAAAGGCTTTGGCTAACTCTAAATTTTTATTAAGATTAAGAACACATCTGATCTGAGGGAAATTTGCCCGACTCGCTCCACCCGTATGAAAATCAATTCCATAGTCTATTTTCGGTATAATCTCATTCATAATTGTGTATGCAACCAGTTTTGCTAATGAACCAGTCTTACTTCCCGGAAAACTGCGATTTATATCTTTCCCATCAGGCACTCCACGCACATTCTGTATAAAACCATAGATATTCATTAATGGAATGGCAATAACACTCCCTTTTTCAGGGATTAACATTTTTCGGGCCAACATTCTTCTGACAATCTCTATTCCATTGATTTCATCTCCATGTAATCCACCGGTTAATAGTAAGACAGGGCCCGGTTCATCAGATCTTATGACCCTCACCGGTAGATCGATATTTGTGTGAGTAGGAAGTTTTGCAATTCTTAAATAGAGATGCCTATCATCTCCCCTTTTTATTTTCTCACCACCAATTTGAATGATATCAGGCATCGCTCTTAATTTTTCTCCTATTACCTTTCTTTCGATCGTTAGATTGCTCTATCATTTTTTCAACATATTTTACAATTTCAATTGCAATATCTTTTTTAGTTGCTTTTTCAATGCCTTGTAAGCCAGGTGATGAATTAACCTCCAAAACCAAAGGTCCACGATCAGACTGCAATAAATCAACACCGGCAATAGTTAGGTTCATCGCTTTTGCAGCAGTTAATGCTACATTGCGCTCTTCTTTGGATAATTTAATGAACTCACCGCTTCCACCCTGATGTATATTGGATCTGAACTCTCCTTCTTTCCCCTGCCTTTTCATTGCTCCAACTACACGATTTCCAATTACAAAAGCCCTTATATCAGCTCCTTTTGCTTCTGAAATAAACTCTTGAACAATCACACGCGCCTTCATACTATGAAATGCCTCGATCATCGACTCCGCTGCTTTCTTAGTGGGCGCCAATACAACTCCATAGCCTTGGGTACCTTCAAGTAATTTCACAATCAATGGAGCACCACCTACACTATCAATGATCTTGGCTACTTCCTTACTGTAGTTCGTAAAGACTGTTTTAGGCATTCCAACATTGGATCTGGCCAAAATCTGTAAACTTCTAAGTTTATCTCGAGATCGAACTAATGCCTGTGACTCAACTACTGTCGGGATATTCATCATTTCAAACTGCCGGACAACCGCTGCACCATAAAAAGTAACGGATGCACCTATTCTAGGTATCACCGCAGATACATCTTTTACCTCATCACCATGATAGAAAATAGTAGGTCTATCTTGTTCAATAACTATATCGCATTTTAAATGATCTAAAACGACTGCGCGATGCCCCCTCTTTTCTATGGCTTCAATTAACCGCTTTGTTGAGTATAATGTCCTGTTTCTAGATAAAATTGCTATTCTTAATTGATCTGACTTCATTGTTATAAACTATTTGTATATATATTTTTTGGAGACATCTACCAGGAATTTCCCGGAAATAAATCTTCTTCCAATTAGTAATGGATATTTCATATCAGATCGGTTCGAAAGAGATAATTGGATATTACTTACTTTGCCACCGAAGGTAATTTTTTGCTTAATTATGACTCTCTCTGATACAATACCATTCGAACTTTTTATTTTCTTAATTTTATAGACAGGACTTTCAAAACTTTTACCTTCATATTCGGGATGTGATGGATCCAGAACATAAAAACGAACTCTTTTTTTGCCATGTATAGTAAATACCTCCACACTATGACAATGTAAACTGGACGTATATGCTCCTGTATCAATTTTGGCATCAAGGCTGTTTCTTGATAAATCAGGAAGTTGAACTCTCTCCACTCTACCGATAGTCTCTATTTTATTTTCTGTATTGATATTTTTTTTATTTAATTCGTTATCTAAAATAAGACCTTTTATGCTCGTGTGCATTTCCTATTTTTAGCCATCTCAAATGATTAATTAAAAGTAAACTATGGAACTTATTGAAACCGGCCGACCTCAACTTATTCTTGACGAACATCGATGTAAAAGAAATATCAATCGAATGGTCTCAAAAGCCAAACGACTAAATCTTCAATTCAGGCCTCATTTTAAAACTCATCAATCATTGGAAATCGGAAAATGGTTTAGAGATGCCGGTGTACAGTCAATTACAGTATCATCAGTTGATATGGCCTCTTATTTTGCATCGGATGGATGGAATGACATAACCATTGCTTTCCCATTTTATCCGGGGCAAATATCAGCTCTAAAAAAACTTGAAAATACAGTTCAACTTCGCCTCTTTATAAACAATAAAAATCAAATTTCAGTTCTCACTGAAAATTTAAAGAAATCTTTTCATGTTATCATCGAAATTGATCCCGGTTTCGGACGTAGTGGTGTAAACTATGGTGATCAAACGAAAATAGATGAGATTATAAATGAGTGTGAACGTAATGCACTGGCAAACTTTCATGGATTCTATATCCATGATGGAAGAACATATCAAAGTAAAGGTAAAAAGGATATTTTAAATCATATTCAGCCCGTTATAAACGTTTTAAAC
>JAGXIS010000075.1 GCA_024635465.1 Bacteroidota bacterium
CAAATGTTTATGGGTGTGGTGACCGGAGATCGGTCACCCATGAAACCACCCGTTGACAATATGGATGAAATCTGGAATGAGCATACCAAATATGCTGTGCAACAGATGCTTGCATGCTCATTTATTGGAAGTGTTGAAAATGTGAAAAATCAGATCAAACATTTCTTGGATCAAACCAAGGCCGATGAGTTGATGGTTTCGACCTATATATTTGATCATGATCAAAGGATTAAATCCTATCAACTACTTACAGAAGTTATGGATGAATAGTGGTCACCACTTTAATCAAAATATTATGGATAAAAGAGAACTTAAATTAGCCGAAGATATCAGAACAAACTGTATAGAAGCCGCTAAAGATGGATTCAATGATGCATCGATGAGCGGACTATGTTTGGAGGGAGCAATGGAAGCGGCGATCAGCGCTATTCAAAAACTTAATCTTAAAGAATTGATTGATAATCATCAGAAAAATATTTCATGAAACAACCTATTACAGGATTTCATAAAGATGAAAAAGGGGATTGGGTGGCTGACCTAAAGTGTGGACATACACAGCATGTGAGACACAATCCGCCGTGGCAGCTTCGACCCTGGGTTGTAACGGAAGAAGGCAGGCGTTCTAAAATGGGGAAAAAATTGGAGTGCAAAGAGTGTGACAAACATTAGCCTGCGACTTTTCGATAGCGGTTTACAGCAACCATCAAAAAGAGAATACTCATCCCAAACAGGAGTAGTACCATCCACTGGATTTCGGCCCAACCGGCTCCTTTTAAGAGCACCATCCGCATGATTTTAATGAACCAAGCCACCGGATTGATTATAGTAAGATCCTGTGCCCAGCCGGGCATACTTTCAATCGGGGTAAACAGACCACCCATCAAAATAAAAACCACCATGATGAACCAGGCAATAAACATGGCTTGTTGTTGTGTGTTTGTAACGGTTGAAATCAGAAGTCCGATAGCCTGAACCACAACCAGATAAAGTCCGGCTACAGCCATAATCAGAAACAAACTGCCTACAAAAGGGATCTGAAACCCATACCGTGCAAGTGCCAGCCCTATCAGTAAATCAACCATTCCGATGATCCAGAATGGTACCAGCTTGCCGATCATAAACTGATATTTATGAATGGGTGTCACGTTAAGCTGTTCAATGGTGCCGATCTCTTTTTCTCTGACAATATTCATCCCTGAAAGGAAAAGACCAATCATCGATACAAGCACAACAAGTATACCAGGAACCATAAACGTGATATAATCCAGATCCGGATTGTACCAGTTCACCGGTATCAGGTTTATCATTTTAGCCTTTGAATAGTTTCCCCGATCTGAAACTAACTGAAGTTCAACAGTGCGGGACCGGTTAAAATCCCGAATGATAGAACTACTATACGATTGGATCAGTCCTGCCGTACTGCCATCCACAGCATCAATGATAAGCTGAACGGGTACAATATTTCCGGCTTCCAGATCTCGCTTAAAATGAATAGGGATATGGAGAATCATTCCGATCTCACCGCTGTCCATTTTTTGTATGGCCTGATCTGAATCAAATGTGCTGAATTCCTGCACAAAGTAGCCTGTTGCGCTGAATTGTGAAGCCAATTCGCGAGAAAAGGCCGATTGGTCCATATCCACGACTGCAAACGGTACTTCTTTCAATTCATAAGTTGCCGCGAATGAAAGAATCAGAAGCTGTATCACCGGCATGACAAAGAGAATGGGCAGCATCGCTTTGTTGCGAAAGATCTGTATGAATTCTTTTTGCAATAGATACTTTATGGTTTGCATGGAATAGGTTTGTCTACGTTTCTCTAATTATTTGAGTGGAGTGGGTTTTAAATTCAACATTATTCAAGCCGTACCTTAAATTTTTTCATGCTAAGTGTTATAAAGAACCCGGTTAAACACATTAGAATTAGTGTCTCTTTCCATAACATCATAAGGTCGCCTCCTTTTAGCATAATGCTCCTCACAATGATCAAAAACCATTTGGCCGGAATGACATGGCTAATCCACTGGAGCGGCTCAGGCATACTGGATACGGGAAATATAAATCCGGACAGAAGCACTGTTGGCAGTAAAAGTCCTGCAAGCGCAATCATCATGGCTGTCTGTTGGTTGTTAGCAATCGCTGAAATAAATACACCCAGAGCAAGTGCCGTGAGAATAAATAGAATTGCCTCTGCAAAGAATAAGAGAATTGAACCTCTGAACGGGACATCAAACAAAAATTCTGCAAGTATCAGAATTGTAACCACATTGATCACGGAAAGCACTAGGTAGGGAAGCACTTTTCCGATAATGATATGGTGTGGTTTGAGCGGTGATACAAGCAGAATCTCCATATTGCCCATTTCTTTTTCTCGCGTGATCGAAATAGATGTCATTAGTGCGGAAATCAGCATCAGAATCACGGCAATCAAACCCGGAACAAAAAGATTCACGCTTCTTAATTCAGGATTGTACATCATTCTCACTACCGGCTGCACTCCAGCAACTGCTATTTGATTATCCTGATTAAGACTTGCGGTGTACTCTTCCACAATACGTGATGTATACGCCTGGAGTATTCCGGCCAGATTAGGATCGGTCGCATCGCTGATGATCTGAATATCGGCTGATCCGAAACGCTCCAGATTTTCCGCAAAACCCGCTTCGAACACAATCACACTGCGAACACTTCCCTGCCTGAAAAGAGGCTCCACCTCTCGATAACTATCTAGGTTTTCAGCAATCAAAAAGGAGTCAGAGGCTTCTATTTGTTGAATGAGAGTCCGGGTAACCTGATCTTTCGAAAAATCGAGAACGGCAATACGTGCATTGTCCACTTCATTGCGAATTGCATATCCGAATAGGATCATCATAATGAGGGGCATTCCGAACAATACAATTAATGTTCGCTTGTCGCGATAGATTTGCTTGAACTCTTTTATGATAAAACCATTGAATGAATTCATAGCATCACGATGGGTTGTCGACGGTTGTTGATTTCCGGGCCAGTTGAATAAATACTTCTTCGATTGATTCAGCCGAATATGATTCTTTGAGACCGTCAGGAGTGTCGAGTGCTGCAATGGTTCCATCCACCATGATGGATACCCTGTCGCAGTATTCCGCTTCATCCATATAGTGAGTGGTGACAAAAACGGTTATTCCTGCTTCAGAAGCTTCATAGATCATCTCCCAAAATTGGCGTCGGGTAACCGGGTCCACGCCACCGGTGGGTTCATCCAGGAAAACTATAGAGGGGTTGTGAAGGGTGGCAACTGAAAAGGCAAGTTTCTGCTTCCATCCTTGGGGAAGCGAACCAACCTGTTTGTTTTTGACATCTGCCAATCCCGTTTTTTCTACCACTTCATTTGTTTTTCGATTTAATAGAGCTCTGTCTATGCCATAAATACCTCCGTAAAATCTGATGTTTTCTAATGCAGTCAGATCGTCGTACAGTGAAAATTTCTGGCTCATGTAGCCGATGTTTTTCTTGATTTGATCTGCCTCGGTATAGACATCCCAGCCTGATACCATTGCAGCACCCGAGGTAGGTATAAGCAGGCCTGTAAGCATCTTCATGGCTGTTGTTTTTCCTGCTCCGTTAGCCCCAAGAAAACCGAATATCTCTCCCTTTTTTATCTCAAAAGAAATTCGGTTCACAGCGGTGAAATCGCCGAATTTCCTTGTCAGATCTTCCGCTAAAATGGCTGTTTCAGACATCATGTTTATTGCTGTGTGATTCTAAAAGTTCATCCCTGCATCAAATTCATAAAAGTATCTTCAATTCCCGGTTGTATCGGCCGGATATCTGCATCCGGCACCCCCTCCTGATGCAAAAATTCTTTCAGCTCCGGCACATCGGGTTCACTTCGTTGATCTGTGTAGTGAATAAATTCACCGAAAGGATGAGCAGACTCTGTATGCGGATAACGCTGCAGGGTACGAATCAACCGAAACCGATTCGCTGATTTGATACCAAGCAAGGTTTTGTCGAACGATCCAACAATGCCGGGCGGCGTATCAACCTTTAAAATTTTCCCCTCCTGTATAAGTGCCACTCTGTCGCACTGTCTGGCTTCATCCATATAAGGTGTAGATACAATAATAGTGATATTCTCCTGCCTCAGCATTTTCAGCATCTCCCAAAACTCTTTCCTGGAAACAGCATCCACTCCAGTTGTGGGTTCGTCCAGTACCAGGAGCTTGGGTTTGTGAATCAGGGCACAGCTGAGGGCTAATTTCTGTTTCATACCTCCTGAAAGGTCGCCGGCCAATCTATGTTTAAAAGGTTCGATTTGACTGTAAATTGGCTCTACCAGGTCATAATTCTCCTCGAGTGTGGTGCCAAATACAGATGCAAAAAAATGGATGTTCTCTTCAACACTTAAATCACGGTAGAGTGAAAATTTGCCCGGCATATATCCAAGCAGCGGGCGAAGCTTTTTATAATCCTTTACCACATCATATCCCAACACGTGGGCAGTACCGGAATCAGGTGTAAGCAGAGTGGTGAGGATTCTGAACAACGTTGTTTTTCCTGCCCCATCGGGACCTATCACCCCAAATATTTCACCTTCTTCAACATTGAGCGTAATGTTTTTTAACGCTGTAATATTGCCAAAGGATTTGGTCAGGTTTTCTATGTGGATTACGGAGTTCATCTATGTTGTACTAACTGAATAGGGTTCAAAAATTAACTTCGCCCGGCATGCCGATCTTAAGGCGACCCTCAGTATTTCTGACACGCACTTTTACTGCATAGACCTGGGTTACGCGTTCTTCTTTGGTCTGGATCATCCGCGGTGTAAACTCCGCCCTGGATGCAATCCAACTTACGGTACCTGTCAGACTTTCGTTTTCAGTACTGTTTCGGTCGATAAGAACCTCAACCTCTTCACCAATTTTCACATCAGGCAATTGAGCGCCTGAGACGTACACTCGTATAATCATCTCATCGAGTGAGGCGATACGGTAGAGTGGTTTGCCCGTCGAAGCCAGTTCATGGGTTTCTGTATATGTTTGCAGAACCGTTCCCCCCATTGGATTCACGATCATCGCTCTTCGGATCTGATCCTCAATTTGTTCAATCTGAATCCTCATTCGGTTCAGTTCAGCGAAGACAGATTGTTTTTCTATTTTCACAGCATTGATTCTTTGTTGTAAGGTATTTACCTCTCCCTCAGCCCTGTCGAGTTGTTGTCCTGTAGCTGCATTTTCCTGCTGAAGAGACCGGATACGTTCCAGTTCTTTGTTTGCGGTTTCAAGCTGTGATTGAAATACTGCAGACTGAGCATTCAACCCGCTTATATTTGTTCGAACGGATGCAATGGCTGCCTCTGCTTCCCTTTTTTGAAGGGAGAGTTGAGTGGTGTCGATGAGGCCAACAATCATTCCCTCATCCAGAAGATCCCCCTCGTTTATGTCGAATACGAGCAATTTTCCCGGAGTTTCTGCCGAAATCAATACATCTTCCGCTTCAAATTGGCCGTAAGCATCGGAACGCTCCGACTCCATACAATCGACAGCCATCAAGAGTACTGTGATTCCGATAGTGATTCGTTTTATTGATTTCAATTCCATGATATTCCCTGTTTGGTTCTGTATTCGGTAAGCGCCTGTGTCAGCCGGATTTTTCTGATTTCAAGATTGATTCTTGCACGGCTCTCGGCATTTAGCTCTGTGATATATTCAGTGGATGTAATCGCTCCCTGCTCAAGCTGAGCTAATTTCTCGGTTACAATATTGCTTCTAAGAATCAGGACTTCCGTGTCCTGTTCGATCTTTTTTCGAATGGCCTCTATCTCTTCTTCTGTCTCGTGAAGAGATGCCTGAAGTTGACGAGTAAAAATGTCGCGATCGCTGATAATGACTCGTTTTTGCAGATTCAGCAGCTCTTTTTTGATGGATGCATTTTTTGTATTTCTGAAGCTCCATTGTGCCCGGGCACCCACAATCCAAAAGAACTGAAGGTCGTCATCAAATACATCCAACCCCGGTCGTCCATAAGCAGAGGTAGCAAAAAGGGATACCGTCGGAAGCATCTCAGCACCGGAAAGCTGTTTTTGTGATTCGAGTCGCTGTTCATTCGCTTCAAACAGATCATACTCCGGTCGGTTGATATGTGCAGATATATCAACTGCTGATTCATTGGAATTGGGTAATTCCAGTCGGGTTTCGACGGAAATGTCTACACCCAATAATTCACTCAAAACACCATATCCCGTATTGATAAGCCCATTGGTACCGGTAAGGTCTTGTTCAATTTTGATATGTTCCGCTCTGAGCACCATTGCATCACTTGGTAACAGTACGCCATTTCGGACCAGACTCTCTATCCTATCCTGCTGCTTTTTGATGTCATCGAGTAAAAGTTCAAGTACCTCTTGTTGTTTTTGCATCATCAAAATACCGAACCATACTTGTTCCATCTGTTCCCGCACACTCAAAAATTCTGATCGGATCCGTGCTTGTTCTTCGGTACCGGAATGTTCTTCTGATTCTTGAGCATATCGGGTTCTGCCACCGTCAAAAAGTGACTGGTTTACTTCTAAGGAAAAATTATAATGGTCTTTACTGAATAGGGGAGGATCCATACCCGGTGTCGAAAAGGGTATCTCTGTAACATCCGAGCGATAGCTCATGCTGGCATTGAGACGTAATTCCGGTAGTCGTCCGGTGCCGGCAATTCTGCGATTCCATTCAGTGATTTGTTGTTGGAGATGTGCTTTGTCGCCCAGTGGCCAGGATTCTTCAAGTTGTTCATAGGCCTGATTCAAGGTGAATGAAGCTGTGTTCCCCTGACCGATTGCGAAGCCGGCCTGACAAAATAGCAATATTGCCAATACATATTTTTTCATTTGTAGTATGGTTTCTGAAAAATTTTGGAGATCTCTTTATCACTACAAATACAAATTATGGATATCAAATATAAAGTTCAACTAAATGGTTGAATTAAGTAGTTAATTAAGTGCCGGATATATATGTCGTTCCGTAAATAAAATGATATCAATAGTTTGAAATAAATATTACCTTCGGTTTTATAGAAACTATTTTTAGAAACACGATTTTTTTTATCTTATGGTTCAACCAATTGATTAAACCTTTTGGATTAACTTTGGGTCAAACAATGAATATCAGAAACTGTAAAAACGGAACCCATGGCCGACGATAAACTGGAAAAAGAGTCAACGGAAGAGAAGATATTTGAAGCGGCGCGTGATGTATTTCATCAGAAAGGATTTGATGGGGCCAGAATGCAGGAAATTGCCGACAGGGCCAACATCAACAAATCGATGCTTCACTACTATTATCGATCAAAAGACAAGCTGTTTGAAAAGGTTTATCAACTTTCATTGATGAGAGCTATCCCGAAGATTGTGATATTACTCAATAAGGATTTGCCGCTGGAAGAGAAGCTGCGCAGTTTTGTTAGGGAATATCTTACCATCATCAAAAAGAACCCGGATATTCCATCATTCATAATTCGTGAGTTGAACACAAATCCATCACGAATACAGGAATTTTTCAGATCTCAAGTGGTCAAAAATGTGCAGCCATTTATCGATCAAATAAGCGAAGCATCCAGGGAAGGCAAGATTGTCGATAACCTGCCGGCAGAACAGGTGGTTATCAATCTCATCTCGATGATCATATTTCCATTTATTGGAAAACCCATCCTACAAATTCTATTTGAAATGGATGATGCCGGATTTGAAGCTTTTATTGATCAGAGGATTGATTATCTCCCTGACTATGTGGTGAAGATGACCTTGAAATAACTAACGGGTGATCTAGCGGTATTCATGAAATGAAATTTCAGGGCACCTTATGGCTATCGTTATTTACCGGTTATGATCAAAATCTGTTTCAATGGATTTAAATCAACAATGAACGACAGGAATATTATTCCTCTTTCAATTTATCAATCAGACTATATTTTGTTTGCCTTCTTTCCCATCTTTTTTTGGCAAATTCCTGCATATCAGTGATCGTATCTTTTTCGTCAACAATTTCCAATCCAAGTAGTGTTTCGATGATATCTTCCATGGTTACAATGCCATCAAAACCACCATATTCATCGACGATAAGTGCAATATGCTCTTTATCCTCCAAAAGTTTTTCCCATAATGAAAACAATACTTTAATGTAAGGGACAACAGTAATTTCCCGTTTGATATCTTTAAGCGTCAGCTCGTGTTTGTCTTCAGCCAGTTTCTCCAAGACTTGTTGTCTTATGACATATCCTGTGATGTTTTCATTATTTCCTGAGTAAACAGGAATCCTTGAATATTTTAAATATTCCTTATTCTTTAGAAAATCATGCAATGTTAAATCCTCATCAGCGATCGCAACAACAACCCTAGGAGTCATGATTTCGGTTACTTTCACATTTTTCAGTTTCAGTATGTTTTGAATGATTTTATTCTCTTTATCAGTAAATAATCCTTCGTCAGTCCCAATACTAGCCAAAGCAGCGATTTCCTTCCTGCTGGTGGTCAGTTCATCGGAATTACTTGAGAATATTTTGGAAATGAACGAAGACATGATTACCAATGGGTACGTAATAATTATACTTCCCCTTATTGTGTAATAAGTAATCTTCGCTAAATTTCTCCAATATCTGGCACCCATCGTTTTTGGGATAATTTCTGTAAATATTAGAATCAGTAGAGTTAGAATGGCTGAAATAAGTCCAAAATAGGCTTCTCCAAATACTTTAACGGCCTGAGCCCCCACACCTGCAGCACCAATTGTATGAGCAACGGTATTCAGGGATAAAATGGCTGATAAGGGTTTATCAATATTAACCTTTAATTCAATCAACTTACCGGCCCACTCATGTTTTTCGTCTTGTTTGACCAGCAGAAATGATTGGGGAGTGGAAAGCAAAACAGATTCCATGATGGAACATATAAATGAAACCACTAAGGCAAGCAGTAAATAGGCAATTAAGGCAATCATTTTTTCTATAAAATTTACAATTCAAATTATTCAACATGATGAAGACAAATATTACTAAAACACCGGTAAATTTATGTGATAGATTTCGGCATCAAAAATAACAACTAGCTGTCTGCCTTTTTATTACTAAAAAGATAGCCGAATGGTTCCAGAGCCGGAACATGAAGACAAATAATTGTTATGATTCCCATGATAGGTATGGCCAGTATCATGCCGATGATACCCCATAAGGCGTTCCCGACAATTACGGCTAAAATCACTAAAAATGGATGCACATCTACTTTGTCACCCACTACATAGGGTTGCAATACATAACTTTCAAAAAATTGGGCAACTGTAAATGTAATGACAACACCTATCAACACTCCTATTTCACCTGATGTTAAGTAGCCAAATGCCATAGCCAGGACAAATCCTCCAATACTGCCCAAATAAGGGATAAGTGTAAAGATCGCAGCCAAAATACTAACTAAAACAAAATTGCTAACACCTGAAACGCCAAGGCCAATCGTATAGACGATTGCCAGAAGACCGATGAGAATCAACTTGCCAACCAGATACTGTTGCACTACATTTGCTGATTTTTGAATTATTTGATTGACATCATCATCTTTTTCATCTGAGGATAGACGCAATAGAAATTTCCTAAACCGATGGCGGTAATTCAGCATAAAAAAAACATAAATAATTGTCAGCAGATAGATACCCAAAAACCCGGTACCACGCCCGAAAATGCTGAGTATCTGTGAACTTCCACCAGACTCACCTCCAATTACTGAAAGACTATCACTCGTTGGGAGGTCACTTTCCGTCAGGAAAGTATTATCAGTCACAAACGTCTTCCACTCTTCAATTTTAGGCTCCATCGTCTCTTGTATTTCGGGCCAGCTATCAACAAAAACTTTGGTTTGATAGGATACCAAAGCGACAAATCCGAGTGAAATAAAGAAAAGCAAGAGGGTACTAAGCAGAGAAGAGAAGCTTCTTTTCAGATGTTTTTCCAGCCAAATTGCCACGGGTAATACCACCAGTGCCAAAATAATAGCGGTAATCAAAGGCGCCAGAACACCTTGTGCTGCCACTAACCCCCATACCAAAAAGAAGATGCCGATGATTACAGATACCGAATTAAGAAGAATTCGTCTATTTCCTTCCATGTTTACAATATAATAAGCTTTCTCTTGATTTTTTATTCTCTAAACCAATTTGCTTATTTATTGTACTACCTGCAAACAG
>JAGXIS010000076.1 GCA_024635465.1 Bacteroidota bacterium
CATCCGAATCAGCCGCATTAATCATCTCTTTTACTTTAACCCTGGCCTCTTCAAATGCATTTGTCGCTTTTTGGCTTAACGAGTGGATCCCTCTGTGAACATTTGAGTGTTCGTATCGATGATAGTGATCTATTCTGTCAGCAACCTGCTTAGGCATCTGACTAGATGCAGCATTATCCAGATAGACAAGGGGATGTCCATTCAATTTTTGATCAAGAACAGGAAAATCCTTTCTGATCTTGTCAAAATGAATACCGGATATGTGACTAATCACCTGATTCATTTAAGCCAATACTTTTGGGTTGCTATTCGCTTTTGTATATCGATATACTTCCTGGATCAGCAGTTTGTGAACAGATTCTACTTTAACATTTTCAATCGTTTCGAGTGCAAAAGCATAGGTTAATACCTCTTTAGCTTTCTCTTCAGTCATTCCTCTACTCTGCAGATAGAATACCTCTTCGGGATCAAGTTGTCCTATTGTAGCACCGTGCGAACATAGAACATCATCAGCAAATATTTCCAATTGTGGTTTCGTATTTACAAGCCCATCTCTGGATAAGAGTAAATTTCTGTTTTCCTGAAAAGAGTCGATTTTCTGAGCATCCCTTCGAACAAAAATTTTGCCGTTAAAAATACTGTGTGCATTGCCATTTACCACCACTTTATGCAACTGATGACTCTCAGCAAATGAAAACCGATGATCCATCACACTGTGAGTGTCTGCTACCTGGTCACCGTCAATCAAAACCAATCCATCCAGCGTAAAATCAACTTCTTCAGCCTCTTGGATGACCCTTGGCTCATTTCGAGTTATTTTCCCACCCAAGGTAATTGTATACGAGTGGTACTCTGAGTTCTTCTCCACATAGGCAATCGGTCGTGAAAAATGAAACGCATCAATACTGTCTCTTTGAATTCTAACGTGGTGAATATGGGCTCTTTGTTTTACTTTCACTTCACTCACCGGAATAGTCATATACCTGTTTTCACCCAAACCAATGTGATCTTCAATAATCGTTACATCAGAATCCTCTTCAGCTACAACCAACATTCTTGGATTTGCAACAAAGGCTTGTGATGAATCTGTATAAAGATTTAAAATCTGAATGGGAGCTTCAGCTTTTGCTTCTTTCTCAAGATGAATAAATGCTCCATCTTCAAACATGAAGCTGTTGTAAGCTGAAAAAACATCATTTTCATAATTCACCAATTTATTCAGATACTCTTTTACATGATCATCTTTTGAATAATCAGCCAAATTACCAACAGTCACACCCTTACCTAATCCACCTATGGATGAGTATTTTTCATGATAGCTTCCATTGATAAAAACCAGCCTGCTTCGGTCAGATTCCGGTAGGAAATATTTTTCTATATCGATTGCCGGCAGTGTACCCGCATCTTCGATATGAACAAAATCAGTCCTACTGACAGGTTTAAGATTAATGAATTTCCACTCTTCAATCTTTTTTGATGGGAATGAACTGGAGTTTAACACCATCAGTCCATTATCTCTGATATCTGTCCATAAACTATTCCTTGAATCTGAAACTTGTGTAGCCAGTTCGTGCATTATAGATGGTTCTATCCGTTCTGGATGTGCCATTATTTTGCCTCTCCATTTACTGTTGCAAGTGATTCTAACCAATCATATCCTCTCTCTTCCAACTCAAGAGCTAATTCTTTGCCCCCGGTTTTTACAATTCGGCCTCCAATCATTACATGAACCTGATCCGGAACGATATAATTTAAAAGACGCTGATAATGAGTGATCAATACAACAGCGTCATCATCACCATGTAACTTATTTATTCCTTGAGAAACGATCTTCAGGGCATCAATGTCGAGTCCTGAATCGGTTTCATCCAACAGTGAAAGAGTTGGCTGTAATACGGCCATTTGAAAAATTTCATTTCTCTTCTTTTCACCGCCTGAAAATCCTGCATTAACACTTCTCTCAAGAAAATCCGGGTTCATCTCTACCAGATCTAATTTTTCCCGAATGTAGTCATCAAATTCAAGAGGATCCATCTCTTCACGACCTCGCGAAGCAGCAATTGTATTGTAAGATTCCCTTAATAGCGTGTTATTGGTTACACCGGGCACCTCGACCGGATATTGAAAAGCTAAAAATACTCCCGCATGAGCTCTTTCGTCAGGATCCAGCTCTAAAATACTCTCACCGTTAAACAAGATATCACCTTTCGTAACTTCATATTCAGGATGGCCGGCTACTACTTTCGCCAACGTACTCTTTCCGGAGCCATTGGGACCCATTATAGCGTGTATTTCTCCTTTGGTAACGGTAAGGTTAACTCCTTTCAGGATTTCAATTCCCTCACCTTCTACTTCCGCATGTAAATCTTTTAATTCTAGCACAATGATCTATTAATTTAGTTTAGTTGTTGACAATATTCTTTGTTACGTCTTCTATTAACCAACACTTCCTTCAAGCTTTATTCCAAGCAGTTTGTTGGCCTCTACAGCAAATTCCATAGGAAGTTCTTTTAGCACCTCTTTACAGAATCCATTTACAATCAGCGAAATTGCATCATCTTCACTTATTCCGCGCTGTTGCAGATAAAAAATCTGATCTTCACCCACCCTGGAAGTTGTCGCTTCATGTTCAACTTTTCCGGTTGGATTAGCAGATTCAATATATGGGAAGGTATGCGCGCCACAAGTTTGACCAATTAACATTGAATCACATTGAGAGTAGTTTCGTGCATTTTCAGCTTTTTTACTGATCTTCACTTCCCCTCTATAGCTGTTATTTGAGTTTCCGGCTGATATTCCCTTAGAGATAATCGTACTCTTAGTATTCTTTCCAATGTGAATCATCTTGGTACCCGTATCAGCCTGCTGTCTCTTACTGGTTACAGCGACTGAGAAAAATTCTCCTACCGAGTTGTCACCTTGTAGAATCACACTTGGATATTTCAACGTCACAGCTGATCCGGTCTCGAGTTGTGTCCATGATATCTTTGAATTTTTACCTCTGCAAGCTCCTCGTTTTGTAACGAAGTTGTATATACCACCCTTTCCGTCCTCATCACCGGCATACCAGTTTTGAATCGTGGAATACTTGATCTCCGCATCATCAAGGGCTATCAACTCTACAACAGCTGCATGAAGCTGATTTTCATCATACATTGGTGCTGTACATCCCTCGAGGTAACTTACATGACTATTCTCTTCCGCAATGATCAACGTTCTTTCGAACTGACCTGAATTCATATTGTTGATTCGAAAATAGGTGGATAACTCCATCGGACATATCGTATCCTTCGGAACATAACAGAATGATCCATCAGAGAACACTGCTGAATTTAATGCGGCATAAAAATTATCGCGGATCGGCACTACTGATCCCATATACTTTTTCACCAACTCAGGATGATTCTTAATCGCTTCTGATATTGAGCAAAAAATAACCCCGGCTTCAGCTAACTTCTCTTTAAATGTTGTGAAAATAGAAACACTGTCAAAAACTGCGTCAACTGCTACACCCGACAACATTTTCTGCTCATCCAATGGAATACCGAGCTTCTCATATGTTTCCCGAATATTTGGATCAACATCGTCCAAACTATCTAATTTCGGCTTGTTTTTAGGTGCTGAATAATATTGAAGAGTATCAAATTTCGGTTTTTTATAGGTCGCATTAAACCAGGATGGTTCCTCCATCTCAGTCCAAGCTCTATACGCCTTCAGCCTGAACTCGGTCATCCATTCCGGTTCATTCTTTTTCGCCGAAATTAATCGAACTACGTCTTCACTAATCCCTTTCGGAAAATCTTCATATTCAACATCTGTAGAGAATCCATATTTGTAATCTTCTCCAATCATGGATTCGAGAGCTTTTGTCTCACTCATAAATTCTAATATTATTTATTAAATAACTTATTTGCTTAATCGAACTGCATAAATCGTATGCCATTTTAAAATAATGGCGCTTTTTTAAGCTATACTTATTTGGAATGAATAAATATAAGGAAATTCAGACGCACCCCAAAGCAACGAAGCTAACTTTAAGAAAGAGTAAATCGGACTTAAAATCCAATTGATAGATGCTATCAGGACGATAGAGCCAAGTTGGTTAAGAATAGAAGGGGTGACAATTTTTGACTACCCGAAATTCTTGAAAAAAATATCCCCCTAAATCAATTTAGGAGAGCACACACACAAACAGTATTTACGATATCATCGACTGAACAACCCCTCGACAAATCCATAAATGGCTTATTCAATCCTTGTAAAACCGGGCCTGTTGCTATTGCTCCGCCCAGTCTTTCTGTAATCTTATAGGCAATATTCGCCGCATCAAGATTTGGAAAGATAAAAACCGAAGCGTCACCCTTAAGAGTTGATCCGGGAGCTTTTCTTACCGCAATGGATGGAATTAATGCGGTATCAAATTGAAGTTCTCCATCCATCTTCCAGTCACGCCTGTCTTTTGCTTTTGCATAGGCGTCTCTTACTAAAGTTACCGACTCATGTTCGGCACTTCCTTTCGTTGAAAATGAGAGGAAAGCAATCCTGGGTTCATCACCGGTAAGAACTTGGTGCGTTAGGCCTGAATCAATCGCTATGGATGATAATTGATCTGAAGTGGGGTATGGTACTACTGCACAGTCTGCATAGGTAAATACTCTGCCATCGGGCAATTCCATCAAAAAAGAACTGGAGACCAGCTTTGAATCTGGAGAGACACCCACTGTTCTTATAGCAGCCATAATAACATCAGAAGTAGATGCAATGGAACCCGCAACTGCACCGTCGGCAAATTCATTTTTCAAAAGCCATCCAGCAGTGAAAAGTTCATTATCACACATCTGAAAAATCTGATCATCCGTCGGATTTTTATGAGCCAGTTTCCCTTTAAAAAAGATGAATTTTTTTTCCCGATCATCCTCATTTTTATAGGGATAGATTTCAATCCCTGCAGGGAAAGCAACACCTTCTGAATTGCACAATGTGTCTATTTTATCAGTATCACCTAAGAGGATCGGCTCAACAAGATTTAATTTTTGAAGTTGAATGGCCGCTTTAATTACACGAATATCTTTTTCCGCCTCAGGAAGCAAAATCCGGCGGATATTTTTTGATGCTTTTTCTCTGATTTTTTCGATCTGACTCATTTTATAAATATATACTCTTTAAAGTTAATCAATTATTGATTCGGAGTGTTGTATTTCCAAAAGCCTGAATATCCTGCGAGCGATCATGCAATCTGCGTGATGTGTAGTCGACATTATTTTCGAGGTGACGAATGATATCGGACATTCGTGTATTTCGCCTTTTTATTGCGTCCGCAAGGTAGTAATTAAAAATATGGTGCCGCTGATTTTGAAATCCTGAAGATGCATAAATTGAGGACTTTTGACCCGGTCGGTTGCTGAATAACAATACGGAGTTGGGCAACCTTCTGGTCAATTCATTAGCTGTATCAAGTAGTACCTGTGCTGTACCCAATCTTCCCTGAGCCGAATTCTCTATATCTTGACTAAATTCAAGATCTCCAAAGAAGAAGAGTGATCCCGGATTCATCTCTTCGAATTTTTGGAAAATGTATGACGAAAGTATCGGTGTACTCATTTCATCATCAATATTTTGTAGACGTAAACCGCTATCTCCTTGCTGAAATGCGTATCCGGATAGATATACAAATAGTGAAGAAGTACTATCATATGATGCGAATTCTTCAAACTCTTCAATCCATTCATCGGATGGATCCATTTCAATTGTGGTAATTTGACTTGCCTGCATCTGAAGCGCAGACCTCATATAAAAATCAAACAACTCATGATCTCTATTCAAGTACTGCCTGGGTTCCAGGTTGGCTGAGTTTGAGCTTCCATTAGTTAAAATAATTGCTCTGTCATTTGGGTTGTTCTGTTTCAGAATCGGAACACTGTTTTCTACATCAATATCACCAAATGGAACTTCTCCAAATTCGAAAACATTAACAGCACCTGCATTCTCCTCAGATTTCCATACTCTATCACCGGAATTTTTCCGGACAAAAACCTCAGAACCACCAAATTGTACTCTGAACCAATCATTGTCTTCTCCCAATAATCTAAGTGAACTTCCTTGACCAACCTCTGTAATGACATTAAATTCGTTAATCAATGGAACACTTCTCAATACAGCAACAGGATCGGTAATAGTAATATGAGGCTCCAGAAAAGAGGATAGATAAAGTTCATATACCGGTGATTCATCATTGTATGAAAGCTTTAGTTCTATTTTTGAATCTTCATCTATGTCATCGTTAAGTAATGATATTACCGGAGTTAGATTAACATCTAATCGATTATTATTGAGTTCTAATCCTGATTCAGATAAAATAGTATCCCCTTTAAAACTAATCAGCAAATCTACATCCCATTGGATGTCATTATTTACTTGGGTTAGAGTGTCACTCAAAACAACAGATCCACTCTGCTTCATAAGCTGCTTTTGACCTGTTAATATTGGTTCTCCAACCGGTTTCAAGTTGGTTACAGATACAATACCCAGGATTCCGGCTGCCAGATTGAGCATTAATTTCTGATTTTTTCCGATCGATGAGGAAATCAGTGTCGTATTAGCGGCAATAATAGCAAATGCTGTCGCACTCAATCCTATCGTCAATAATCCCCATCTGGGTCTGAATTGCTGAACAGATCTTTCCATCTCAACCCTTTGTATGTACTCCTTATCAACAATCTGATTCGCCGAAAAAGTAATGATCGGGTTCGAATAGGTCGGTTCACTCTCTAGTAGCAGTACATTTCTAACATTGACAACAGTGGGTTCAACATTTGGGTCAATGGTTTTGTCATCTGTAACAATCCATCTGCTGGATGTGCAAGAGATTCCAAGCATAAATATCATCAAAAGCAAAAGTACCGTTAAACGAATGCTCATAGTATCTGTTTATAATGATATTATTGCACCAAAGCCAAACAGATGGCGTACCTTAAATGAATTCTCATCTTCGGGATCAGATAACCAGAATGGAATCTCATATCGTAATACAAAACCTCTCTGTTTGCCACGATAATCCGGTATATTTATCGAAAGTGAGAAACCGGTACCTGCATTCGAAAATGACCCTGTTGGTTCCTGGTCTATCAATTCCAGGGACATTCCCGCATCATAAAATAGGTAAGATCGAAATCTCATAAACTCAGACGCATATGGAATCTCATTAAAAATTTTAATAACCGGATTCCAATAATCCAGTTCCAGATTCAGTGAAGCTATTGAATTGAAGAGTAATGGAGAAAAATCCTGTTCAATACACATTGCGTCAGCAGGAAATACGTCCACACAAGTGCGTTGAAAAGATTCAATGTCTCTTGATGTGTAACCGCGGATATTTGCCCCTCCAGCAACTTGAATATTTCCACTCTCCATCCAGGATTGAGGTATTGTTCCCTTCGCACGGGTAACACCGCTATGCATCCATCCAATTGCAGGTTTCATACTCCTTGAGTGAAGATATTCTGGCGCCGTATTAGCAGTTGCTAATCCGGTAAATACTCTTACTTTCAGTCCCCAATACTCATTAAATAGAATATTTTGATTTCCTGACAGACCAAACATTGAATAGGCATCATTCAAATATTGAAAACTTGCCCCAACTCTTATCTGATACCAACCAAATCTGTTATTATCATTGATCTCTGCAGAAAAAGTAGTTAGAAACTTATTCTCTTCACTCCATAAATTCTCAAAGGGCGTGTATTCGCTGTTAAATCGCTTTTCAAAGGAGTTATAGAGCCTTACTTCACGATATCGACGCTCATCAAACCCTTGTTGCCATCGTTTGTTCAATGCAATACCATGATTATGATAACCTGTTCGGATAGAACTAATCAGCTCAATATTAGCTTCACTTCCAAACTCAGACCATGATGTGATGGGTTCGGTATATCCGATGTAGTATGACAGAGGATTATCCGGAAACCAAAGTCCCAGCCATACTCCGGTATCCAATCGATGTGGGCCATCCTCAAAAGTGCCCGGAACCTGTCCCTTTAAATTTATACCTATCCTGATACCATCTACAGCATTATACCACAGATCCGGCGAGGGTAAAACCTCATAACCGGATGTCTGAGCTGAAGATTCATGGGTCTTTAAACCAGTAATCAGGGTCAGTAGTAGTAACGTTAAGAAATAGGTACGTGCCAATCTTCAAGGATTTGATTGGAGGTTATTAAAGAATCTGTCAGTCTTAATAGACGACGCTGTTCAGGCCAAATTATTTTATCAATAGCATCCTCTAGTGAAAACCATGCATATTCTGAGTGCTCAGAATCAAGAATAATAGAGCTTGATCCATCGATTTCAGCAGCAAATGCCGGAATATTTAAAATTGTATCTGTGTGATGTTCGTAAAATGAATTTACTGAAGGAATCGTCCACATAAGTTGGGGCTTAAGAGTTGTCTCTTCACTTAATTCTCGTAAAGCCGCTTCCCAATGGCTCTCACCAATTTTAACTTTCCCTCCAATCATTCTCCATTGCCCATCATAAATTCGCCCTGCAGCTCTTTTAAACAGTAAATAGGAGATATTTTTATCTACAAGCTTATAAGGGTATAGATCAATCAGTCTCTTTTCAGCCACTTTTTGATACCTGCTCCTTGAAATATTCCATTGTTTTCAAAAGACCTTCTCTCCGGCTTGTCTTGGGCTCCCAATTCAATACTCTTTTAGCTTTTGAAATATCAGGTTGTCTGATTTTAGGATCATCAGCCGGTAACTCCTTAAAATCAATTTCACTTTTACTTCCGGTTATTTCAATAATCTCTTTTGCAAAGTCCAGAATGGAGATCTCTTCCGGATTACCAATATTCACAGGCTCATCTTCATCACTTTTAGAAAGTCTGTAAATTCCTTCTACAAGATCATCAACATAAGTAAATGATCGGGTCTGAGAACCATCCCCAAATACAGTTATGGGTTTGTTATAGAAAGCTTGTCTAAAAAATGTTGGTAAGGCCCTTCCATCATTTAATCTCATCCGCGAACCATAGGTGTTAAAGATCCTGACGATTCTGGTTTCAATTCCATGATACCTTTGATAAGCCATTGTCATCGCTTCAGCAAATCGTTTTGCCTCATCATAAACTCCTCGATACCCGGTTGGGTTCACATTACCCCAGTAAGACTCTTTTTGGGGATGTTCAAGGGGATCTCCATAAACCTCGCTTGTGGATGCTAACAGAAATCGGGCTTTTTTGGCTCTGGCTAATCCTAATGTTTTATGCGTCCCTAATGAACCTACTTTTAACGTTTGGATTGGCATTTCAAGGTAATCGATAGGAGAAGCAGGTGATGCAAAATGAAGAATAAGATCCAAATCGCCATCCAAATCAATATATTCTGTCACATCAAACTTAATGAATGTAAATCGTTCTTGATCCACAAGATGCTCAATATTTTCATAAGAGCCCGTGATCAAATTATCCATACAGATTACATCCCAACCCTCTTTGTGGTAACGATCACACAGATGTGAGCCTAAAAATCCTGCACCACCTGTAATTAATATTCTTTTTGCCAAATTGATTTAAATTGAATTTCAATTAAATAATTACTGTGTCCACTCTATCAAAAATAATTCACGCATTTACCGTAGGTCTGCCTACACTGATATATGTAAGTCCTGCATCATATGCTCGTTTTAAATCATATAAATTACGTCCGTCAAAAATAACAGGACTTTTCATCACTTCTGATAAACGATCTAAACTAGGCCTTCTAAATTCATTCCACTCTGTACAAATGACCAAAGCGTCTACACTATCGATCACTGAGTCACGATCATCCATAAATTCAATGGATTTTAGTGTTTCTTCATCTATAGCATCCCTAAACGTTTCAATAGCTTCCGGATCATATGCC
>JAGXIS010000077.1 GCA_024635465.1 Bacteroidota bacterium
GCAGATAGCTGAACCCCTTTTCACGAGACTATTCTAATTTGATTTAAATCTAATCATCGACTCTTAATCGCATGGTTAGTCCCCTTAAAAAGTATCTCAACAGTTGATCTCCGCATGGACGAAAATTGCGATGACTCTTGTCTCTAAACAGTGCACTCAATTCTACTGAGGAAACCGAAAATCCGGCATTTTTTAAAATGGCTCCAACTTCTGCTTCCCGTAACTTAAAAGCTACCCTCACCTTCTTCAAGACATCATTATTGGTAACGGGAGTCTCAATGGGTCGGGGAGGATGTTTATCACTTTTACCGCGCTTAAAAAAGATCAATCCATCCAGGAAATGAGCCATCAACAAATCACTTACATCATCTTTTTCAACATCCTCTTCTGCGTTTTGAAATATGAGTTCCAAGTCTTCACGTGAAGGTTTGTAACCGCCCAACTGAAGGATTTCAGCAATTTTGGCATTACTGATATTGAGCATGTACCGAATACTTTTTATAACGTCATCGTGTCGCATCGTACTGATTCATTTGATTCTTTGCCGCGAAGAAAGTCGCAATTATTATTTTATACATGTAAATGTAAGAAGAAATGATGAAGGAAGTGAGATGTAAGGAATCAGCCAAATAAAATTATTACAACTTATCGTCCGAAACATCGCTAACAATAACATCTATTAGTTATATGTCAATACTATATTAGACATATATTAACAGCATATTAGTTGACAAAAGTAGTATATCTTTATTTCGATTTGGATGAAATACCAAAAGAACCGTATACTACTAACTGTTACTTTAAAACGCCCCTCTCTAAAGACCTTAAACTTGAGGTAAAATTTTCAATTTCCCCATCTATAATTTTGAGTATGACCACTTAAAAATTTGAATGAATTATTGTCCATAAGTCCAATTTTAACGATTTAAGAATAGCTTAGGCTTATAGGAAAACTAATCTTTTTAACGTTTTTAAGAAGATAAGATTAAAAAGCCCTTAAACATAGAGTCTATAAATCCTTACCTTTTCGGTCATTCATAAATATTCTGGATATATTTCGAACGTATTATGTCTACCAACCTATTTCTTTTACAAAATCAGTTGCTCAGCGATTTAGCGGAATACCTACCCAGTGAGATGCAAACAGCATATACAGAGGAAGCGATTTCTCTTGCTTTGATATTTCTCATTTCAGGGATTGTCCACATAGTAATACGCTATTGGATTATAAAGCTTCTTCATAAACTTGACGAAAAGACTGAGACGGGATGGTATGCAGTCATTTTGAAGCACAAACTACCTCAAAGAGCGCTATTTATTATACCCTTGCTAATTATATACAACGGCCTTGGACTATTCCCCGAAGGATATTCTACATTGACCGATTTTGTTATCAGAATAGCAGCTGCCACAATGATTTTGGTGAGTGCGAGGGTATTTGATGCTTTTCTTTCTGCATTACACTCACTTTACCTAATGCGGCCCAGTAAACATCAGACGCCCATTAAGAGCTATATTCAGTTGGGGAAAGTAATTGTTTATGTACTTTCAGGATTTTTTATAATTTCGAGTCTGGCCGATAAGTCACCATGGTATTTTCTAAGCGGGATTGGTGCGATCATGGCGATCATTCTACTGCTTTTCAGGGACACACTGTTATCTCTTGTGGCTAGTGTTCAGCTTACCAATAATGATCTGATTCGAGTGGGTGACTGGATTGAAATGCCCAATTTTGGCGCGGATGGTGATGTGATTGATATAGCCCTTAACACTGTAAGGGTACAGAATTGGGATAAAACAATTTCTGTAATTCCAACACATAAATTTCTGGATCACAGTTTTAGAAATTGGCGAGGTATGCAGGAATCCGGTGGGAGGCGAATAATTAGATCTTTACATTTTGATATCTCTTCTATCCGTTTTTTGAGTCATGCTGAGATTGAGAGGTTATCGACATCTAATCTTCTAAAAGAATATATAGCAACAAAAATGGAAGGTGTTCATAGTTATAATGCCAAATATCTTAAAAGCAGTAAGTCAACGTTAACAAATGGGAGATGGCTTACAAATATCGGGACATTCAGAGCTTACATCATTGAATATCTGAAAAAACATCCTAGATCACATAAAAACCTAACGATGCTTGTAAGACAGTTGGAGGCGACTGAGAAAGGTTTGCCATTACAGGTATATGTATTTACAGATACGACTGCGTGGGCAGAGTATGAGGCTATTCAGGCGGATATATTTGATCACCTGATAGCTGTTGCGCCGGAATTCGGTCTTCGAATATTTCAACAACCATCCGGTAATGATATTAAGAATTTGGGAACATTTGACACATAAAATTAAATTTACTGTAGATCAATAAAGATTCAACCGTTTAAGGAATCATTTTCGACATCATAGAATCCTTTTTTTATTCGGCTTCGATATGGTCGATTTCTAAACGAAAATGGCCTTCCTGTCAACACCACCTATCACCCTATCATTTACCTTGTTCCATTTTTGTGAAGCCATATTGGTAAAATCAGTAATCAAACTAGTCGTTTTTCCTCCTTTCATAAGCCGATAATGAAATGAAATCCGATGGATTGATATTCTTTAAGTTCTGATGTTTTAACTTTCAATCCATTAACCTAAATTCTGACAGAAAAATTTATAAACATTAAATAAAATTGAAGACATGAATAAAGCGATCATACATACTGAAAAAGGAGAGATGGAAGTTGAATTTTACACAGATGATGCCCCGGGCACAGTTGCAAATTTTATCAAACTATCGAAAGAGGGATTTTATGATGGTCTCACTTTTCATCGAGTGATACCTGATTTTGTCATACAGGGTGGATGTCCAAAAGGAGACGGTACCGGTGGACCGGGATACAAAATTGATTGTGAATTGGATGGCGAAAATCAATATCACGACAGAGGTGTACTATCCATGGCACATGCCGGAAGAGATACCGGTGGTTCTCAGTTTTTTATCTGCCACAGTAGGAAAAATACAGCCCATCTCGACCGGAATCACACCGTTTTTGGGAAAGTGGTTAGTGGGCTGGATGTAATTGATAGCATTCGTCAGGGTGATGTGATGACGAAGGTTGAGATTGTTGATGGGAGTGAAAAAAGTGAAAAGTGAAAAGTCTCAATTAGGGTGGAATTTCAAATAGTAGACTCTACTACTTTGTAGCTTCGAAGAGCAGGGTTTTAGTGATTTTTGTCTCGAAATAATCTGCCCTTTTCACTTTTAACTTCTCCACTTTTCACTTATAAAGCATCCGATCTATCAAATAGACAGAACCAAAAAGGGTGCTTAGGAAAATTAAACTGATCACAAGTTCCCATATTACAAAACCACCAATCGTACCCAGTACTGCGCCCAGATACTGTATCGTTTTGAGCTGTTCATTGGTGGCATTGCGAATCATATTCTCTAATTTTTTTTCATCATACTTTCTCAAATTTTCTTCAACAAGTTTTTGAACATTAAGTTGATTAACCAGTCTGTTTAGAACCTGTAGGATCATTTCATCTATGTGATCACTGTTAGCATATATTTTCCGCGGCAGATCATCCAAGTATTCATCCAGAAAGTTGAAATTACGTTCTGCAGTAACGGGTAAATTTTGAAGCAGCTCTTCAATTAACTCATTCAGGCTTTGGCCTCGAAAAAATGTGTACGTTTTAAGGGCAGCTTTTTCAAGAACTTTATCCTTAAGGGAATTCTCAATTTCCTGTAACAATTGCTCGGAAATACTTCTTCTGAATTCCGGCTTCTGAACAATACTTCGTAAATAATTCATGAGCCAATCCTTCAGATCTTTTCTGAACTCAATGGTCGTTGTTACTTTTTTCAAATGAGCAAGAGTCAGTTTTCTATACTTTTGAATTGCCTTCGAATCTTTAATTTTTTGATTAATCAGATCGGGATTAATTAAATCTTCGGAAACGGCAAATGCAAGTCTGTATGCAATGCGTTCCTTGTGTGCGGGGATGAGACCCTGACCCAACAGAGGGCGCTTTTTTAGGGGCCTGAAAAGCATCGTAATGGCAATCCAATTGGTCAGGAACCCAATCATTCCACTTACAGAGATGATTTTTAATATTCCTTCAAAATTTAGAGTCAATCCAAAAATAGTGGTTTCGACTCCCTGGAAATCCCAAAAAAAAGAGAAACTAAAAATGGCTAAAAGTATCCATGGAATTGGCTTTAAGACAGACAATATCAACATTTTTTCTACAACAGGTACTTTGGCGATCGATTTTTGAAGGTCGGTTTTTTCACTAGTATCCGGTTGTAGATGTCTGTAGAGTAACTCACCTAACCCTTTTATTGAGTCTCTGTCAGGATCTTCTGTATTTAATTTGGGAGTTTTTTGGAAATCACTCATAATAGGAAAGACTCATTGGATTATTTTCGCTCTAATATTGAATATAAACCAACTAATCAGACGAAAGAATAGTCTTTATGGTTTCAGGATGAAGTGAATTAAAATCTGCTTTTTCATTTAATTCTGTAAGAATTTTTTCCAATGTAGAACCTTTTTGAATCTGTTCTAAAATAGTTTTTCCCGGTTTAACGACTCCGGAATTAATTTGAATCCAATTTCTATCGACCCATTCATCCAAACTTTTTCCAAATCCGGATGGTTTCAATACACCCAATTTGTTCAACTCCAACCCAATCTCATCAACAGTAATACAGGGTCTCAATGAGAATGAATCATTATTTAAATCTGAGTTCTCAGTTTGATAGAAAAAGAGGTCGGGCATAAGTGCATTACTGAATGTAAACTGAAGAGGTTTTGGTATGGTAAGGCTCTTTACTGTATGATTATATATCAGTTCATACAACTTACCAATTTGAGTAGTAAGCTCTCCTTTTATAGATATAGGTTTAATAGTAAGATCAATGGGGTGTACACTCTCATGTGGAGTATCCGGATTGGCAATATCTCTCAAAAATCTAGGTTTCAACCTCTCGTTTAATCCTGCTTTAAGATGCTGTGTCTGCATTACATCCCAGGTATCGGTGTAAAATCCTCTCGCATCGGTTCGAGGATAACTAATCAGTGAAATTCGACTATCTTGCAGTGAACTCTCAAAAAGTTGTTGTAATAAAAGTTGAGCATCATTGTAATTGAGTGAAAGTCCTTCGTTTAAAATGAGGGGAATCAAATCATAAGTTGAGAGTGGCAAAAACTGTGCAAAAAGAGTACTCTTTTGATCTAAATTAACTTGTATCAATTCATCAGATGAACATTGCAATGGCTCCGAACTTTTGAATATCTGATGATTCTCCCCAAGGAAATGGCGATATGTTCGAGGCCTCCCGAAAACAGATATTAGACCTGAAAGCTGCATATCAGGCCATTTTTTTTGTCGAAACCATTCACTTTTTATTAAAAATCTATTTTTTAGGCGAGTTTCTAAATGACCTGATTCTATTTCAGTGAGTTCACTCAGCATAGAAATTACGCCACTCTTAGACAAACTTTGTAATCTGCCTCTTTTTACTCTTTTGGTGGATAAATACCGATCCACAGACCAAGCAATAAAATCACCGGAAGGGTCGCTATCTGTCGCTACGATCACCACATTAGCCCACTCAGCTTGTTGTTTAATCTCTTTTCGAATAGATGCTTTTGTGGGATCTGCAATGGCATTCAGCTGATTATTTTCAGCATCATAACGGGGTTTCCAACAATAACCTTCAGTAGCAATGACATATACCGATTGTGGACTCATTTCCTGTATAATCTGCGCGATAACAGATGACTCTACGATTAAAAGGGTATATGCGGATGTAGCCAATATTAATTGTTAATCAATTCAAGAATTTCATTTTCTTTTTGAGTCATGATCTTTTTTTGATCTTTCGTTTGATCATCATAACCAGTCAAATGAAGTAAGCCATGGGCAAATATGCGAAGAAATTCAAGCGATTCATTGGTACCAAATTCTTCACTCTGTTCCTTGATTCTGGGGGAACAGCAAAATAATGTTCCCTCAATTTCTTGATCCAATCCCTCATCATAACGAAATGTAATAATATCGGTGACATAGCCTTTATTGAGATATTCTCTGTTGATTCGAACAATCTCTTTTTCATCGACATAAACTAATTCGATCTCTTGAAATCTTACTTTCTCTTGAATTTCGACCACATGAAGTACTGATTCAAATTGGCTTTGTGGGACAGGAACCTCACTTTTGCTGACATTTGAGATTGAAAATATCGGCTCTTTACTTTGATTTGGAATGTCAGGAAAGGTTTTCATCATCAAATGAAAAGTCATCAGCGTCGAGACTATCTGTAAGTGACAGTGCTACTCCACACATCATTACATCTTCCGGTAAGTTGGTAAAATCACCGGAGAGAACAGATTCATCTACATTTGCATAGATACTACAACCGGCGCCATGCTCAACAATTAGTCCGGTTGTTACATCACCATGACGTCCAAAAAAAGTTACTTGTTTAAGAAGATCACTAGCGACAAATGCAGTACAATTGTGAAGCTGTAGAAATGTATTACTTGCATAAACAGAAACCATATTCATGTGTTTCTTTTCAATTTCCAAACCCAAATGGATTTCTAGAGAAAGTTTGAGGTCATCATCGGTATTGATAAGTTCCAAACGAAAGACATCATCTCCAAGTTTTTTTGGTGTTGCTCCGAGTATCTTACCGATGTTAAGTATGTTCTCTTCTGTAAATTCGTGTATCATGTAAGTGGTTGGTATAAAATCAGTTTATGTTACAATATACAACCTAAGATTATTAATTTAAATTCCTGCTACATGTCGAGTCCAAACATTCGTATTTGTTCACGACTATCCTCAAGTGTGGATGGAAGTTCAAGTCTTCCATTCGTAATGCGTTCAACTTCTAATCGTAGCATCTCAGCAGTAGCCTCATCTTCATTTTCAAAGAAAATATTTTGAAGAATAGAGAGTCGGCTGACTGAAAAACTAATATCCTGAATGATGGCCTCACGTTGACGAGCAATTCGTTCCTGATCACTTCGCAATGATTGAGCTCTATCTGTTCGAGCACGTGAAAGCGCCTGGCGTATATCATCTTCCAGAACACTAATACGAGCTTCATATTCATCAAGTTTCAACATGTCGTACGAAAGGTCTTCGTTGAGACGTTCCGCAATAAAGAATGCGAGTTGGTTTGCCCTCATCTCTTCTCCAACTCTCATATATCGATATGCATAAAGAGCGGCTACAGTCCAGTCATGTTCAATCTCCCTGAAAGGTATTTTATCTTCACCAAACTTAAGCCAGTAGGCTGCTTCTTCACGATTACCTTCTTGCAGATAAGCATCAGCCAACTGTGTAAATCCATAGCGATAATTTCCCAGCATTCTTCGAATGTTTTCATCAAAATAGACCGTTGGTGAGTCCCAATTTTCAAATTTAAAATTACTCAATCTGGCAGCGTGAACCTCAGGGTCGACATATCCAAAAGGCCCAACAGATCTCTTTTTAGGGACAATACGAAATGCTTTACCTTCAAATTGGAAAAAATCTTCAAGTCCCAATTGGCCACTCCTGGAGACGGTATTGGCAAAGTAAATCGGCCTTAAAAATAGATTATTTTCAAGCAAGTGCAGAACCATCTTATCCTGAGTTTGTAAATAAAATCGGTCATTTCCTTGAGAATCCCTGCCGGCAGATCGTCCTTCTACGTACCAGGTCATTTCGTCATCCAATTCATCCACTGGCAACGAATAAGGAGTAGCCATTCTGATCTGATTATAGAGCATGTCGTTCATCTGAATATCTTCCGGGATCAGATTTTGAAAACCGGTTGAAGTGGTATCTTCCAATTGATCAGCAGAGGTTTCAAAGATAGAACGGAGCAGATCTTTCCTGACCGGAATGGTAATTTCACCCGGTCTGTGAAGGTCTAGTTGTGAAGTCATGGAATCAATCTCCTCATCGGTAAATGTTATTGCGAGAGGAAGCGATTCATGGGTTTGTCTATCACGTAATTGTTTTATGTACCAATCTGTATTCAACAAACTTAAATTGACGACTCTTACATCCGTTCGAACCCCCTCAACCTCCTGGATATACCATAGTGGAAAGGTGTCATTATCACCATTTGTAAAGAGAATGGCATTCTCTTCCAATGAGTTCAAGAGATTATAGGCATAATCCCTGGCAACATACCGCTCACTTCGATCATGGCTGGGCCAGTTTTGATGAAGCATCCATGCAGGAACCGCGAAAAAAATAATACCTAATGCACCGATAGCAACTGCCTTACGACTTCCAATACTATCTTTAATTAACTCAATAATACCTGTTACTCCGAGGCCAAGAAATATAGTAAATGCAAAAAAGGATCCTACATAAGCATAATCACGCTCTCTAGGTTCATAAGGGGTCTGATTTAAGTAGAAAATGATAGCCAAACCGGTCAATAAAAAGAGTGCGAATACGGATATAGCCCTACGCCAATCTTTGCGAAAATGGTATAATATTCCAAAAAGTGCCAGTATTAGAGGTAAATAGAAATAACCTGAATTGGCAGGATTATTTGAATGTCGGGTCTCTGAAAATCCTGAGTACCAACCTGTATCTTGAATATCCGCTTCCCTGCCGATGAAATTCCAAAACAGGTACCTCATATACATATGATTCACCTGATATCTTAGGAAGAATTCAAGATCACTATTAAAATTCCCATAATATTCAAGATGATGCGGCAGGGATGAGTGTCGACGTGGAAAGAGTACTTCTTCTGACCGATCAATTGTACCGGTACGGTCATTATAACTAAGACCTTTAAGCAGAGGCGAAGCTCCATATTGATCTCTGTTCAAATAACTTACAAATGCTTCTACAGTAGCAGGAGAGTTCTCATCAATGGGAGGTCCTGCTTGTGATCGAATCATAATGAGCGCGTAACTTGAGTATCCGATCATAATCATCATATAAGCAACAAAGATCATGTTAGCGATCCGATATCCCTTTTTATGGGTATATTAGATTCCAAAAGAGATGGAAAGGATGAAGATAATTATAAATGTTGCAGGGCCAATCAAGCCATAGGTCATTGAGCCTATCTGACCTGCAAAATCAGGTATCAGTATGATGGTAATGGGATAGATCGATAAAAAAGCAACTACTGAGATTCCCATCATTACCAAAAAAGTTTTAATCGAAAATTCAAACTTTTTGAAATAGATAATCATGGCCACAAAAAAGAGTGCCAATAGATTTAAAAGGTGGACTCCGATTCCTAGCCCAAAGATGTAGGCAATCAAGACAAGCCACCGTTCTGAATAGGGCTCATCATGATTTGATGACCATTTTAAGGCTACCCAAACCACCAAAGCTGTAAATAACATGGATGAACCATACATCTCAGCCTCAACAGCATTGAACCATTGTGTATGGGTTACCGTAAATGTAAGTGCGGCGATGAGTCCACCCCCATAAAGGCCCACCTGATCCATGAAATCCATCTGATCTGCAGGTCCTCTGAATTCTTCAATCAATCGTACTACGATCAGGTAAAGAAGTACGATCGTAAAAGCTGACGCCACAACGCTGATCATATTGATACTGAGTGCTACATGCTGAGCCGGAACGAACATTGAGACAACTCTTCCAATTATGGCGAATAGTGGTGAACCCGGAGGGTGTGCAATTTGAAGTGTATTGGAGATGGCAATGTATTCTGCCGGATCCCAAAATGAAGCAGTAGGGGCAACAGTTAAAGTGTATATGAGCAGTGCATAGGCAAAACTGATCGTAGCAAAAAAGAGGTTTCGTGTTTTATGCTGTGCGAAAATTAAAGAAAAATCCATATTAGGATATTGCCGTTTCGTTATTCATTGTTAATGATTCAAAGACCGACTAACGATTTATTGAAGCCATTATTTCCAATTTTACCCGTAAAGTGACTAAGATACCGAATCAAGCCTTGAATGCGCAATGTTATTTAATAAATTGGACTTAGATTTGTGGCTTAATAGGGTTCGATACATGGAAATTGTAACTGTTGGTTATATAATTATTAAATCCCATACACTTTATTGAATCAATGATATTGTTTGAAAACTGTATGTATGAATCTGGTTTTCTTGTTTCTGATTGTAAAAATGATTATCAATGGAGCGGCTTTTATAAGAAATTTAAAACTGATTAAATGGCTGATCAAATAGCACCGATCAAAGAGCGATTTTCCACAAAATGGGGGTTGATTTTAAGTGTGTTGGGAATTGCAGTAGGTACCGGGAATATCTGGCGTTTTCCACGAATTGCAGCTCAAAATGGTACAGATGATGGTGCTGGAGCATTCTTAATTGCCTGGGTCACTTTTCTATTTATTTGGTCTATACCACTGATTATTGCGGAGTATGGAATAGGTCGCAATGGAAGAAAAGGAGTTATTGGCTCGTATATCAAAATGGTGGGGAAGAGGTTTGCATGGATGGGATCTTTCATAGGATTTGTAGCAACAGCCATCATGTTCTATTATAGTGTTGTTGCAGGATGGTGCGCCTATTATCTTATTGAGTCTATTCTATACGCATTACCGCAAAGTCCTGAAGAGGCGGATATTGTCTGGAATGGTTTTCAAAACTCCATGTACCCATCTCTTTTCCATGGGTTGATGATATTTTTTGGTGGATTAATCATTTTAAAAGGGGTAAAAAGTATTGAACGGATTAATATGATTCTCATTCCCTCACTTCTTTTTGTACTTCTGATATCTCTTTTCAAAGCACTCACTCTATCCGGCAGTGGCGCAGGAATTGCGTACCTCTTTACTCCTGATTGGGCTACATTAAAAGAACCCGGACTTTGGCTAGAAGCGTTGACACAGAATGCATGGGATACGGGCGCTGCATGGGGATTGATTTTGACCTATGGGGCCTATATGAGAAAACAGGATGATATTACGATCAGTGCATTTCAAACAGGCATAGGGAATAATATCGTCTCTTTAATTGCAGCCATTATCATCTTTTCAACCGTTTTTGGGACATTGGGTACACAAATGAGTGATGGTGAGATCCTTGAAGTCATGAAAACGTCAGGGCCAGCATCCACCGGGTTAACATTTATGTGGATGCCTCAGCTGTTTAATGTGATGACCGGGGGCAAAATATTTGCCGTACTATTTTTTCTAGGACTAACTTTTGCAGCGTTTAGTTCTTTGATCTCCATGATTGAACTTGCAACGAAAGTTTTTATAGACATGGGTGTTACCCGCAAAAAATCAACGATTGGGGTATGTTTAGCCGGATTTTTATTTGGTCTTCCGTCTGCATTATCGCTGGATATTTTTGCAAATCAAGATTTTGTTTGGGGGGTGGGGCTAATGGTTTCGGGTGGACTCATTTCATTTGCTGTCATTAGTTTTGGTGCAGATAAATTCCGGGA
>JAGXIS010000006.1 GCA_024635465.1 Bacteroidota bacterium
ACTCCCTGAACAACACCATAACAGCGATGCATTCCGCCGGTAGAGGCGCAAGCTCCCATGGCGATACACCATTTAGGGTCCGGCATTTGATCCCATATTCGACGTATAGCGTGAGACATTTTATAGGTACACCATCCGGCTACAATCATTACATCGGCCTGTCGTGGTGAGAATCTCATTACTTCAGATCCGAATCGAGCTGCATCATACCGAGGTCCGGCAAATGCCATCATTTCAATTGCACAGCAGGCTAAACCCATCGGCATTGGCCATGCTGCATTGGAACGGGCCCAATTGACCAGTGTATCCATTTTTGTTGTTAAAAAACCTTGTCCTAACGCACTTTCAATACCCATAGTTACTCTGTTATCGCTTCATATTTAACTTTTTTCATGTCCCAGTCGAGAGTTCCCTTTTTCAGGGTATAAACCAATCCGATGAACAATATCATAATAAATAAACCCATTGCCATAAACGTTCCGGTACCGAGTTCCATAAAGCGAACAGCCCAAGGATATAAAAAAACAACTTCAAGGTCGAAAACAATAAATTCCATGGCTACCAGATAGAATGCAATGGAGTATCTATCTTTTGCTTCGCCAACCGGATCCATCCCACTTTCATAGGGAGATAATTTAACTTTATTGGGTCTGTAAGGCCCCAAGACCCTTGACAAAGTTATAAATAAGAAAGCAAGAAATATTGCGACGCCCAATAAGACGAAAATGGGATAGTATAATTCAATCATAAATTTGAGTCGTTAAAAATACTCTTTAAATTACCGCCGACTATTCGGAATGTCAATGTTTATGAGTGCTAGAATATAGCAGTAATTGAGGGCAAAATAGAACTGTTTTTTAAAAAAGTTCTATTTAGTCTTTAACAGAAACTATTTCAAAAGATTAAAGGGATGATCAAGCTCATACAGAAGAGAAAAATCTATGAGTAACTACTTAACCCAAAAGGCGAATCGGTTTAAGTAGTCCAATAACAAAGGCTATTCGGATTAAATTACCATCCGATTCGTCCTCTTCTGGAGTCGCTATCATTTCTGTTGCCAGCGGGGTCTTCCGGCATAACAAATCCGGGAGGCGGTGAGAATGGGGCTTTACTCCATTCAATATCCGGATCAGCACTTGCATTCATAATAAATTCACCGACAATTGGAAGGGCTGTTCGAGCACCTTGACCAATACTATTTGGGCTGTTGGTTGGGAATCGAATTCGACGATCTTCACCGCCTACCCAGGAGCCCATAACGATATGAGGCATCATGGCTACGAACCAGTTGTCAGCACTATTCTGTGTAGTTCCTGTTTTCCCGGCTACATCTTGCTGAATGTTATACACATTACGCAAACGAACACCGGTGCCATGATAATTGGCACCGCCCCTTATCACGCCTCGCATCATATCAATCATAATATATGCGGTTTCCGGACTGATCGCTTCCTGGCTATACTCAGGGAAATACTCAACCAATACATTACCTTCTTTATCCTCAATTCTGGATATTGCTATAGGGTCTATATGTACACCTTGATTTACAAACGTTGTGAAAGCACTTACAAGTTCGAGAAGGGTTACTTCAGCCGTTCCAAGTGCTATAGATGGGTAAGCCGGTGATCGGCTCATATCTATGCCAAAATTGGATGCCATATCCCGGATTTTATTTGCGGCGGGTTGCAAGTCGGCAGCCCGGTTTGTGCCGGGAGCTCCGGCTATTTCAGGTAGTAATCTTACAGTTACATTATTCAAACTTCTTGCCAGTCCTTCCCGAAGAGGGACCATTTCGGGGCCGCTTGGTACAGATGGATCCTTTGGATTCCACATACGACCGCTTGGTTCAATGAAACTGATTGGGAATTTTGAAAATGTGTGGTAAGGCATGTAACCGTTGTCAATAGCTACAGCATAAACAAACGGTTTGAAGGTAGAACCTGCTTGTCTGCGTGATTGATGTACGTGATCAAATTGTTGAGCTCCATAATCTGATCCGCCCACCCAAACCAAAATTTGTCCATTATTCGGATCTATAGCTGTGAAGCTTGCCTGAAGATTTGTATTGGCCCGTTTGAGTGAGTCGAGATACGCTTCATCTGCCACTAAATTTTCAAAAACAACAGATTCCTGATCTGTATCATACTTGGCAAAGCCATTTTTATACCGGTCAGATTCGCGAATATAATCTCTCAAAAATTGAGGATACTCTTCCCAGAGTTCATTCATATAACTGCCGCCCGGGGAGGTCCATTCACGTTGAAAAATGGGTTGAAATTCATCCAGTTTCTCACGAACGGCTGTTTCGGCATGGCGCTGTAATCTTGAGTCGATGGTTGTATAAATAACTAATCCATCTGAATAGAGATCATAACCATTTTCTTCAACCCATTCAGTCACTTGTTGACGAACATATTCCCCAAAATAACGACTTTCTCTTCCGGATCTCGAAGGCGGCTGATAATTTAAAATGATGTCCTCTTCTCTGAGACTTTCATAAACCTCGTCTGTAATGAATCCATTGTAATTCATCACCTGTAAAACTACATTTCTTCTGTTTTTGGCCCGTTCTTCAAAAAGTCTCGGATTATATGCATAAACAGCTCTTAGTTGACCAATCAGAGTAGCGGCTTCTGTGACTGTAAGATCATTAGCCGGTTTACCGAAATGAGTGCGAGATGCTGACTGAATACCAAATGCACTATTGGCAAATTCCACAGTATTCAGATACATCTCAATAATTTCATTCTTGGTATAATTATTTTCAATCTGAACAGCGGTGATCATCTCGCGTAGTTTTCTGGTAATGGAGACGTCGAAACCGATTTTTCGATAGAGGTTTCTTGCAAGCTGCTGGCTGATCGTTGAACCACCGTGAAAACGCTGTTGAATCCAGTAATAGGGAAGCCTCATTAAACTTTGGAAATCAACTCCCCAATGTTGAAAAAAACGATGATCTTCAGTGGCTATCAGTGCGTTAATCACATTGGGTGATATTTCATCTATTGAAACATAGGTTCTATTCTCAACAAAATATCGATCCAAAACCGCTCCATCTCTACTTCTTACTTCCGATGCAATCGCGGTTCTAGGATTTTCCAATTCCGCTATGGAGGGCAGTGCCTGAAATAGATAGATTACATATGCAATACCTGTAATAATAATTACAGAAGTCGTAATCAATGCTGCGATCAGAAGCTTTTTTTTAGTGTCATGTCCATTCGACTTTTTTCTCTTTGCGGCAACCTGTTTTCGATATTCAGGATCGCTGAAATATCGAGTCATATCCACATTTTGTTTCTTCTCACTCATTGCAAAACGGATTTGTCTGGTTTATTAGAAAATGGTTTAAATATCATATTGTCGTTATCCCATCTAACGAGGTTTACTTCTCCTTTGTTATAAATTGCGGCTGATTTATGAAGATAATAAGCGCCGGTATTTATATAGGATCCTGTTGAAAAAGTTTCCTTTCTGGGCACATGATCATGTCCGGTTATAATATAATCAAAAGAATTGTTATCAAGAGTACTTCGAGCCCATTTTGAAAGCCTTTCCGTATTGAGTTTTCTATTGTCTCTGGTTAATTCAGAAAAAGATTTCATGACATGGTTACCTGTAATGCCGGAAAAAATGGTTTGAAATATCTTGACAAAACCGGGGTTCCGTAGAATTCTGTGGAGAAGCGGTCTTTCCAGATTGAAAAGAGAATCTGATAATCCGTCACCATGAGTTAGAAAAAAAGAGTTACTGTCCACATTTAGAAGTCTGTATTCATATTCTACATCAAAACCACAATTGCGAAAATGATCCATGGTCCAATAATCATGATTTCCGGTGATAAATAGCCCACCGGTTTTTGTTTTATGATATTCGGCAAATCGATTCAATAGTTTTTTTCCAAGTGGCGGAATATAATTTGGGAATTCCATCCAATAGTCAAAAGATCTCCGAGGATGTGGATTGTATAGTTATTGGACTCGCAAAAATTGATAATTTGAATGATTTCTTCTTCAAGAGTGCTGTTTTCAGCTTCAGTGAGGGCGCCAAGATGAACATCTGAGAGAAAAAGCAACTTCATCAGCTAAGGCTATTTTTTTCTTGTGACAATGAAATCAACCAGGGCTTCAAAATCATCATAACCGGAGACAATTGGCAATGATTTTAATTGTTTCAAAGCAGACTCCGTATAACTGACCATTTTCTCCTCCGCATACTTTAATCCATCATATTCATTCACAAACGAGACAATTTGATCAATTTCTTTCGAGCTCTTTCTTCTTTTTCTCATTAAACGCCTGATTCGCAGTCGGTCTACTTTAGTTGCGTTTTCAAGTGCGTATATGAGAGGAAGAGTCACTTTTCTTTCCTTGATATCATTACGGGTTGGTTTGCCAATATCATCCAAGCCATAATCAAACAGGTCATCTTTAATCTGAAATGCAATTCCGATCTTTAAACCGACCTCTTTCATGGTGTCGATAACCTGTTCGTTATTTGTTGTGGCAATAGCCCCGCATTGGCAGCAAGCTGATATGAGACTCGCTGTTTTCTCAGAAATAATCTGAAAATACCGATCCTCCGTCATGTTAAAGAGGTTGGATGTTTTCATCTGTCTTAACTCACCCTCACTCATTTTTTTGACAGCATCGGAGAGAACATGCAGGAGTTGGTACTCTTTGTAGTCGAGGGCAATCAAAAGGCCTTTCGATAGCAGAAAATCACCGAGAAGCACACCTGCCTTATTTCTCCAAATTTTATTAATACTAAGGAATGCTCTCCGTTTATCAGACTCATCCACAACATCATCGTGAATCAGAGTGGCTGTATGCAGCAGTTCGATCATAGTTGCCGCAACAAAACTGCGTTTGTCAATATCCCCAAACATACGAGCTGTCATGAAGACGAGAGTGGGTCGTATTTCTTTCCCCTTTTGACGAAGTAGATAATTAATGATCTGATCTAACAAAAAGACATCACTACTGATCTCTTCTTTGAAAAATTTTCGGAATACCTGCAGGTCATTTTGTACAGGGCCGGTAATCTCTTTCAAATTCCTATCCTGATTAACAACCGGTCTTTTTTCTGTGAGAACCTCTTGGCTCATTCTAACTGTATCAAATTTTATTTTTCAAGAAAATACGAATAATGCTGATTAATTATTTGCGCAATGCAAGGTGGGTGTTTAGTTTATCGTTGAGCCAAAAAACAGGTAACAAAAAGTTGAACCTATCATCGTTGTGAGTACACGAAATTTTAGGATTCAGATATATAATGATGTTATTTTCAAGGAATTATTTTTTATCGTGAAAGGATCATAATGAATCAGAGTCAAGAATATTAAACTTAGTATAAATGAATAAAATTGCAATTCTGACCAGTGGTGGGGACTCTCCGGGTATGAATGCCGCTGTTCGAGCAGTTACGAGGGCTGGGATTAATTTTGGGTATGAAGTTATTGGTATTCGATATGGGTATAGAGGATTAATTGAGGGTGATTTTGTGGATATTCGTTCTTCAGATGTATCCGGAATTATTCAGAGAGGGGGTACCATATTGAAGACAGCGCGTTCTGAAAGGTTTATGAGTGCAGAAGGTCGTGCAATTGCAGCGAATAATCTCAAAGAACATGGAGTGGATACACTGATTGTGATTGGAGGTGATGGAACGTTCAGAGGGGCTACCGTAATTGCGGCTGAGCATAAGATTAGGGTTGTTGGTATTCCTGCAACTATTGACAATGATCTGATTGGCAGTGATGAGACGATCGGTTACGATACCGCTTTGAATACAGCAATGGAGGCGATCGATAAAATCAGGGATACGGCCGATGCTCATGATCGACTTTTTTTCATTGAGGTGATGGGACGTCATACCGGATTTATAGCCCTTGAAACAGGACTTGCTTCCGGTGCTGAGATGATTATTTTGCCGGAAGAAATAAAGAATATTGATGAGATTAAAAGTTCGCTATCAGAGATACTGAAAGTACATGAGCGTAGTACATTGATTGTTGTCGCTGAGGGTGATGAAGCCGGTGGAGCAACTAAGATTTGCGGTCAGTTGGAGAAAGATTTTAGCAAATATGATATGAGGGTTTGTATCCTTGGTCATATTCAGAGAGGGGGATCACCGACGGCACATGATCGAGTGTTGGCGAGTCGGCTTGGATATGAAGCGGTAAAAGCGATCCATGAAGGGAAAAGTGAGGTTATGGTTGGTGTGATTAATAATGAGTGTAAAATAACGCCACTCCAGGAGACATTTGGAAAGATAAAAAAAGTTAATTTGGATCTTTTATCGATGGCAAGGATTTTAAGATAGAGGAATATTAGACATAGATAAGATTATGGTAAAAATAGACATTGAAGGTGCAAAGAATTTTATTAAAACGGAGGAGTTTGCGGATGCCAATAAAAAAGCAGAAGCAGCTTACCAACAAATTGTTGATGGTAGTGGACTGGGGAGTGAGTGGCTTGGATGGAGGCGAATTCTTTCTGAACCCAACGATGCTGAACTGGAGGAGATAACAGACCATGCTACCCGAATTCGTGAAGATGCAGATCTGTTTATTGTTTGCGGTATTGGCGGATCATACACAGGGGCCATGGCCATAATCAAAGCTTTAAATCCAGTATTCAGGAATAATGGCCCTGAAATTCTATTTGCCGGACATCACATGAGCGGGAAATATTTAAAGGAATTAATTCAATATCTGGAAGTGCCGAATGCTGAAGGAGAGTTGAAAAGTGTATATCTGAATGTAATTTCAAAATCGGGTTCAACACTTGAAACAGCACTTGCATTCAGAATGCTCAGAAATTGGATTCATGATAATTATGAGGATGCCGATAGAAGAATAATTGCGACTACCGGTCCAACCGGTGGTGTCTTAAATAAAATTATAGAAGAGGAAGGGTATAAAAAATATATCATTCCTGAAGATGTGGGGGGGCGTTACTCTGTGTTGACTCCTGTAGGTTTATTGCCTATTGCAGTGGCCGGAATTGATATTCAGAGGCTCTTTTATGGGGCGGTATCGGTTTTGGAGCAAGAAGAGACAAACAGGAAAGCTTTGCTTGACTACGCTTCCATTCGTTTTTTGATGCATGAAAATGGGTATGCGGTAGATGTGATCGGTAGTTTTGAGCCAGAGTTGAATGGCTTTACGGCATGGATTCAACAACTCATAGGCGAAAGTGAAGGTAAAGAGGGGAAAGGATTATTTCCTGCCTTAGCCGGATTTTCAACGGATCTTCACAGTGTAGGTCAACTGATACAAGAGGGCCGGCGAAATATTTTTGAGACTTTAATAGTAGTGGATAAACCCATTTCAGATCTGGTCGTAAATCGAAGTGATGGTGAAAATATTGATCAATTAAACTACCTGACGGGTAAATCATTTCATGAAATTAACAAAAGTGCTTTGGATGGAACCGTTCAAGCACATAGTGAGGGCGGTATCCCGGTATGTAAAGTGATCATTGATTCTCTAAATGCACAGAGTTTAGGCGAATTAATCTATTTCTATGAGCTTTTTAATGGCTCCAAGCAGTTTGAATTTCCGCT
>JAGXIS010000007.1 GCA_024635465.1 Bacteroidota bacterium
GGGGATGGGTCACCTAAACTTACCTCTCAACTCCTCCATCGACATATAAACCAATGTGGGCTTATTCAAGGGATCTGTATAAGGCTCTTCACAAGCGAAAAGTTGATCAATCAACAATTCCATCTCCATTTCACTCAGGCGTTTGCCGCGTGGAATGGCTGTTCGCGAGGCAAATGCAATGGCAACACGATTCCTTGCGTCCAAAGCCGGACGCTTGCTGAGTTCCCGATACTGCTGCAACATTTCCCGCAGTACCTGTTTCTCATCCCCAATTTCTATATCAGCCGGCACACCACTGATGATCACACTATTCCCACTCAATAGCTGAATACTAAATCCCATTCTCAAAATTATCGGAAGAAGCTCCTTCAGAAGTGAAAACTCAGATGCTGACAACTCAACTGTTTGCGCAAAAAGAAGTTGCTGAGTCCCCGGCAGCGTCTCTTCCGTTGCACTGAGTGCTTTTTCATAAATGATTCGCTTGTGGGCAGCATGCTGGTCTATCATGCAGAGACCGGTTCGTGTTTGAGTCATCACATAACTGTTGTGTAACTGCCAAAATCCCCGATCACGATAACGACGTCCCTGCTCGGATTTTGAGCTCTCTTCTCTTTGTCGCTGCGCATCCTCCCCATCACCACTCAATGGTTGAGCACCGTAAAGCAGCTCGGCGTTCTCCTCTCCATCAACACCTCTGTTTTGATGGTTTATTCGTGATGAAAACTGAATAGGACCGGTTTCTCGGCCTCGGTTTTCACCGAAAGATCTCTCGCCATGAAGCTGATCAAAGGAGAGATTAAAATCGTTATCAAATGAATCAGAACCGCTAACATCAGGAACTACAAAGTATTCATTTATCGCTTTTTTCACGACCGATCGTACCAGCTGTATGATGCTCCGTTCATCATCAAACTTCACCTCCATTTTAGCAGGGTGAACATTCACATCCACCTGTGCAGGGTCCATCTCCATAAAGATGGCGTAAAAAGGATACTCATTCTGTTTCGTCCACGCATCAAACAGGCTCAATATAACATAGCTCAGATATCGGTGTTGAAATGGCCGTCCATTCACGAAGAAAAACTGCTCTCCACGACTCTTTTTGGCCAATTTAGGATCTGCCAGCAAACCATGAATTTTCACATAGCTGGTCTCTTCCTCAAACGGAATCAGACTGGCCTTGTACTGCTTACCAAACAGTTCAGTAACCCGCTGCTCCAAAGTCTGTTTCGGCAAATGATAGAGAATATCGCCATCTCCATGCAGTTCAAATTCGATTGATGTGTTGGCCAGTGCGCTATTTTGAAACGTTCCGATGATATGTTTAAGCTCTGTAGCATCAGTTTTCAGGAACTGACGCCGCGCCGGTACGTTATAGAAAAGGTTTCTCACTGCAATGGATGTGCCGTCGGCAACGGCAGCCGGCTCAAACCGCCTCTCTTCTCCACCCCAAATCTCAAGCAGAGTTCCAGATTCATCCTCCACCCTTTTTGTTTTCATCTCAACCTGAGAAATCGATGCTATGGATGCCATCGCCTCACCCCGAAAACCCATGGTTCGAACTTTAAAAAGATCCTCTATCGACTGAATTTTTGATGTGGCGTGACGCTCAAAACAGAGCCGTGCATCTGCTTCTGACATACCGGTTCCGTTGTCAACCACCTGAATCAGAGTTCTACCAGACTGCTGTACGATCAACTTGATATGATCGGCACCGGCGTCAATCGCATTGTCCAACAGTTCCTTGGATACGGAGGCCGGGCGCTGGATTACTTCACCTGCGGCAATTTTATTGGATAACTCCGGGGGCATTGTCCGTATGATCGACTGCCCAATGTCTTCTGTCTGCTTCAATAAACTATCTTGTGAAAGTTGAGAATTGGAAATATGACTTATAGTATTGATATGACCCAAATCACCAGTGCCAGTCCCAAAGCCATGATAATGATCCGGATATTCTGACTACGGTTTCGATTCCGGTTGCTCTTGAATTTTATGCGCTGCCGTCGCTTCTCATCCTTTTTAGGATCATGGTATCTGAGCGGTAAATCAAATTTTTTTGGCTTGGCCCGGTGGCCGAACATTGGTTTTATCATAACAAAACTGAGTTTTCTTCGATTAACGATCTATCAGCCTAAATGTTCTTTAAGATACAATTTGAAGTGGGAAGTTTGCACTTTTTTTTCCAATTACAACTACCATACTTTTTCATTATTTTGAAGGATTAGATAATGCTAACCTAAAATTGAATAGGAATGAGTTTCGATAAATTAGTAAGACCGACTAAAGGCACAATTATTAAGAAAAATTTGGATGGATCCCTTCTTGTGGGAGACGATCCGATCGTCCCTTTTATAGAAGGAGATGGAATTGGAATCGATATTACACCGGCGATGATGCACGTAGTGAATAGTGCAGTCAAAAAAGCTTACAGTGGAAAGAAAAGGATCAATTGGTTTGAAGTATATGCAGGAGAAAAAGCACTGGAAGTATATGGAAACGATGACTGGCTCCCTCAAGATACTCTTACTGCGTTTGAAGAGTATCTCGTCGGGATTAAAGGTCCACTGACAACCCCTGTGGGCGGTGGAATTCGCTCTCTGAATGTAGCCATCCGTCAGAAATTGGACCTCTTTGCTTGCGTGCGTCCTGTCAGATATTTTGATGGAACACCCAGTCCGGTTTGTCAGCCCGAACTCACCGACATGGTGATCTTCCGCGAAAATACAGAAGACATCTACGCCGGTATCGAATATCAGACAGGTACTCCTGAGAATACAAAACTCAAAGACTTTTTGATTAATGAACTCGGAACAACCAATATTCGGTTTCCAAATTCATCCTCATTAGGCATCAAACCGATTTCGACAGAAGGAACGAACAGATTGGTTCGTGCTGCTATCAACTATGCCATTGAGCAGAAGCGCGATAGCGTGACACTCGTTCACAAAGGAAATATCATGAAGTTTACGGAAGGCAGCTTCAAAAACTGGGGTTATGAACTTGCGAAGAAAGAGTTCGGTGCCGTTGAAATTGATGGCGGACCCTGGTGCAAACTTCCGAACGGTATCATTATCAAAGATGTGATTGCGGATGCATTCCTACAACAGATATTAACGCGTCCGGCCGACTATGACGTGATTGCCACAATGAACCTGAATGGAGATTATATCTCGGATGCTCTTGCTGCCTGTGTAGGCGGAATCGGTATTGCACCCGGAGCTAATATAAACTACGATAGCGGAATCGCTGTTTTTGAAGCAACACACGGAACGGCACCAAAATACACCGGTCAGGATAAAGTAAATCCCGGATCTCTGATTCTATCAGCAGTGATGATGCTTCGATACATGGGCTGGAATGAAGCTGCTGATCTGATCGAAAAAGGATTGGAAGCCTCCATCAGCGATAAAAAAGTTACTTACGATTTCGAACGTCTCATGGAAGGAGCCACCTTGCTGAAATGTTCAGAATTTGGCGAAGAAATCGTAAAAAATATGTAATTTGTAATTGTCATCCTGCTTCTTCTAAGCGGGATGACATTTTTTAAAAAACCCTCCTCGCACCCAGAAATTTCCCCGCCCAATATCTCTCTCCAACATTGGAAATCATCACGCCGGATGAGTATGACGCGTGCAAAAAATCACCATTTTCCATCGCTAAGCCCACATGTAGAACTCCCTTTCCTGTCCGGAAAAAGATCAGGTCGCCCGGTCGAATTGAGTTTCGCCTAACCGAGGAACCGGCTTGAAGCTGATCACGAGAGTGTCGTGGAATGTCGACTTCAAAGTATTCATCAAGTACAGATTTTGTAAATGCTGAACAGTCCACCCCACTTTTACTGCTTCCACCTAGCAGATATGGAGCACCGCCCCAATCATCATATGCACTCCTTAGATGGCTCAATACCACCCTCTCACTATCAGAGACCGGTGAACTTGTGGGTACTGCAATACTTTCGCTACCTGCTGCAGTTCGAGTCGTTTCTCTTGAAATGCCGCAGGCCGACATATAAAGGATAAGAGTGCAAAAAATCAGATTGTTAAGTAGATGATTGAAGTTTACCATGCTAAACTTTTGATGATGAATATTGTATCTTCGAATAACTAAACGAGACATTATGCAATTACTTGTAAATATCGATCATGTAGCAACACTTCGCAATGCCCGAGGTGAAGGTTATCCGGATCCAACGGAAGCAGCCATTGTCTGCGAACAGGCGGGGGCGGCCGGAATCGTATTTCACCTTCGAAGCGAGCGGCGCCATATTCGGGATGATGATGTATATAATCTTAAACGTGCCATTCGAGGGGTTCTGGATTTTGAAATGGCAGCCAGTGATGAAATGATTAAAATCTGTAAAGAGGTGAATCCTCATCTCTCAACATTGGTTCCTGAAGGACGTGAAGAGCTTACAACAGAAGGTGGACTCAACATGAAAAAAGTATACAATGATTTTGAAAACCGAGTGATGCCTGCTTTTGAGGGGACCGATATTGAAGTGAGCCTCTTTCTCGATCCAAATCCGGAAGATATTCACCTGGCTCATAAACTTGGGGTCAATGCCATTGAACTTCACACCGGAACGTTTGCCAATGCTACTAATCCGGCTGATATAAAGCGAGAGTTGGAGAGGCTCAAAGAAGGGGCAATCCTGATTCATGAATTGGGAATGAAAGTGAATGCCGGGCACGGGCTAAATCTCAAGAATCTGCCTGCATTGATTGAGAATGTTCCACACATGGAAGATATCAGCATTGGTCACGCCCTCATTTCGAAATCGATCTATTGGGGTTTAGATAGAACTGTGAGAGAATATATAAAACTCATGAAGTCGGATTCAAATATGAGACTTGTATGAAACCATTCACAACCGTCATCCAACCCCCCTACGTCATCCCGACTCCCCCCAACGTCATCCCGGCCGGAGAGCCGGGATCTCCATACGTTGTTCTGGGGCTGCCCTATATTAACACACGCAGATCCCGCATCAAATGCGGGATGACGTTGAGAGTGTTTTTGCCAACCAACAAATTCAAACATAAAATCCTAGCCAGTTGACCGAAACCCCACATAAATCCGGCTATGTTGCCATCATTGGAAAACCCAATGCGGGAAAATCTACGTTGATGAACCGCATACTTGGCAGTAAAATATCAATTACCACACATAAAGCGCAGACCACTCGACATCAGATAGTGGGGATCTACTCGGATGATGACACACAAGTCGTTTTTTTAGACACCCCCGGCGTAATAACACCTAAGTATGAACTGCAAAAAGCGATGATGAGTACTGTGGGGCGAGCTCGAACAGATTCCGATTTGATCCTGTTTATCATGGATCCTACCGACTCTCATCCTACTGATGAAGTGATCGAATTGTTGAAATCGATACAAAAGCCGATCCTATTGGTCGTGAATAAGATTGACACCCTGGATCGAGCTGTAGCCGGTATCAAGGCAAAATCAGTAGAAGATCGATTACGCGTACACTCTACTCACTTTGTGTCAGCACTCAATGGGGATGGAATTAATGAGTTGATGCAGTCTATTCGAGCTTTGTTGTTACCGGGCCCACCCTTCTATCCAAAAGAGGATTTAAGTGAACACCCGGTTCGTTTTTTCGTCTCCGAGTTGATACGTGAACAACTTTTTCTTCGATTTCATGAAGAGATTCCTTACTCCTGCTCGGTAGAAGTGATCTCTTATGAGGAAGATCAGGATATCGATCGAATCAGCGCCAATATCATCGTTAATCGTAAGTCTCAAAAAGGGATGTTGATCGGCAAAGGTGGCAAAGCCATTAAGGATCTCGGTATTCGATCCAGAGAATCTATTGAAGCATTTATTGGAAAACAGGTCTTTCTTGATCTGCACGTCAAAGTACGAGAAAAATGGCGCGAAAAGGAAAATTGGGTAAAAAATTTAGGGTATTAAAAGCCGGTTATTGTCTCATAATATTTGGGGTTATTTAGAATCTTACCCCTACACTTTTTTATGTAGCTGAAGGTTGTCCAATTTACATTACTCATTTAAATTAACTTTAGACTTTAAGAATTCCGTTCTCAAGAGTCTACCTAAATTGATGAGTAACCCGAGGAGATGATGATAGATTTTACAAAAATGATAAAAATAAAACCCTTTAAAACACATTAAAACGACACTTTTAAAAAAATTTAAAGGAAATGGAAAAAATAATTGCATTATAATTCAAAAAGGGGTTATACTTTAATCAATGAAAAATTCAGCCCTAAATATTATTTGTAAAATGTGTATGTGTTGTTGCACATAACATAGAGGGATTGCTTTTTTTAGTTAAGAAATTGTAGAGCCCTCTGATATTCAGCAGGGCTTTTTTATTAACCGCTTTCTGCGGATTCGTTCTTTTAAAATTTTGAATTCTTATCCAGAAAGGTGGAGGGACAGGCCCTGTGATACCTTAGCAACCGGTCCCGGCATATTTGTCGGGTTGTCAGGTGCTAAATCCTGCCCGTTACGAAATTGACTTTACAGTTGATCTCGTGATTGGGAAAGATGAGATGCCAGGTACATTTGTGTATAGATCTATATAACAAAAGCCTCTTCTTAAAATCTTTCCCACAGGATTTTTGGAAGAGGCTTTTTTTGTTTTAGGGTTTAGGAGTTGTCTTTATCATTGATTCCGAAACCAAACAGATAATCATAGATACACAAACCATTGAGAAATACATTTAATAACTGGTACGATACCAAGATGCGATCTACATCAGAGATCTCTGCTGAAACCGATGCAGTAGAGAAGGTTTTGGATGAAATCAAAACCATTGCCATCGTTGGAATCTCCAGAAACAGGCATAAAGACAGTAATTTTGTTGGTCGATATCTTCAAAATGCCGGTTACAAAATTATTCCAGTGAATCCGGGAGCTGATGAGATTCTCGGCGAAAAAGCATATGCAGATCTTTCATCAATTCCTGAAAAAGTGGATGTGGTGGATATTTTCATCAAGCCCGAAGATGTGCCACAAATTGTAGATCAGGCACTGGAAATTAATCCGGTTGCAATCTGGCTTCAACTTGGGACCGGTGAACACCCTGAAGAGATGAAAAAAGCGAAGCAAGCGGGGGTCATGATGCTACAAAATCGGTGTATCAAGGTCGATCACCAATTTTTAATTCGAAACCGAAAGAAAAATTGATGCTCGGCCAGGCCTCCAACACCAAACAGTGATTCACAAATTTCAACAAGAATAATACCAAATAAAAAACAGAACAATGAGCACAAACGGACAAGAAAAACAGTACAAATTTGAAACGCTGCAATTACATGCAGGTCAAGAGCCTGATCCAACAACAGGATCAAGGGCTGTACCGATTTACCAGACAACATCCTATCAATTTTCCGATACGGAACATGCCGCCACCCTCTTTGCCCTCAAAGATTTTGGTAACATATATACCCGTATCATGAATCCAACAACAGATGTTTTTGAAAAGAGAATTGCTGCCCTTGAAGGCGGTGCTGCAGCAGTGGCTACCTCTTCAGGTCAGGCCGCACAATTTCTGGCTGTGATTACTCTGGCTCAAGCCGGCGACAATATCGTATCAACTCCAAATCTTTATGGCGGCACCTACAATCAATTCAAGGTAACTCTGCCCAGACTTGGCATCAATGTGAATTTCGTGGATGAGCATGATTCACCGGAATCGTTTGAGGCTGCAATCGATGAGAATACCAAAGCGATTTATCTTGAATCGATTGGAAATCCCAGAGGCAACGTACCCGATTTTGAAGGGATCTCTGAGGTCGCTAAAAAACACGGCATTGCATTAATTGTTGATAACACTTTCGGAGCAGCCGGAGCTATTGCCCGACCTATCGAACACGGTGCAAATGTAGTTGTACAATCGGCAACTAAGTGGATTGGCGGACATGGAACCAGTATTGGCGGTGTGATTGTGGATGCCGGTAATTTTAATTGGGGAAATGGCAATTACCCTCTTTTTACAGACCCATCACCGGCTTATCACGGCCTGAATTTCTGGGAAGTTTTCGGTGATCAGGGCCCTTTTGGGAACATTGCATTTGCCATCCGAGCTCGTGTGGAAGGCTTGCGTGATGTTGGTCCCGCCATCTCCCCATTCAATAGCTTCCTGCTTCTTCAGGGACTCGAAACACTCTCACTGAGAGCTGAACGTCATACTGAAAATGCACAAAAACTGGCCGAATGGCTAAGCACAAATGATGCCGTTTCATGGGTTAACTATACCGGTTTACCGGATCACTCACACCATAAAAACGGGAAAAAATACCTTCAAAATGGTCGGTTCGGAGCTGTCCTTACATTCGGAGTAAATGGTGGTTTTGATGCTGCCCGCACATTTATTGAAGGTGTGGAGCTGGCGAGTCATCTGGCGAATGTGGGCGATGCTAAAACATTGGTCATCCACCCTGCATCAACTACACATCAACAACTGAGTGAAGCTGAGCAAGCTACCAGTGGTGTAAAAGAAGATTTGATTCGAGTATCTGTAGGCATCGAACATATCGACGACATCATTGGCGATTTTGAGCAGGCATTTAAGAAAATTAAGGTGCCGACTTAAAATCCAAAAAAATAGCAGAACTCCCTCGCCGGAGCTCTGCTAATAATTAAAACGCGTGAGTGAGATCAAAATGGTCTCATCACACATTCCTTCATAACATCAAAAATACAAAACAAATGAGTATAGCAGAAACAACAATTTCAACGGAAAACGAAATACTTAAAAATAGTCTCTTGAACCTGATTAAAGGAATACAAGAAGATCCTGACAATGCAAATGCAACATTTAGGGCAAAATCAAAGCTGGAGGATGGGTTTTTGGCTGAGGTACAAACTCGTGATTTCAAATTTAAATCGGATGAACCCACTGATTTGGGTGGTACAGATCAGGGACCCAATCCGGTAGAGTATGTATTGGGCGCGTTTGCAGCTTGCCAGGAGATCGTCATCAAGGCATATGCAACTGTTCTTGATATTAACTTGAAATCTGTTTCCGTAGAGGTGGACGGACATCTGGATCTTCATGGATTTTTGAATCTTACAGATCAGCGTGCCGGTTTCACTTCATTAAATTATAAAACAACCGTTGAAACAAACGAAAAAGACACTAAAAAACTTCAACTACTTGAAGAGCTATCTGTTACCAGATGTCCGGTTCTGGATATCATACAAAATCCGGTTGAGGTCACCGGTAGTGTAACATATATATAGCGCTAAAATAATCCCTGCAAGGCACTCATTTCTGTCTTGCAGGGATATCAATCTAAATAAATAATGAACCAGGGAATTTCAAAAACAGTACTAAATCAGTCATTCACTACTGAATCAGGTTTTGAGTTTCAGAAACCGGATGTAGCTTATAAAACATGGGGTAATTTGAATGAAGCCCGGGATAATGTGATACTTATATGTCATGCTCTAACTGGTCATGCAGCGGCCGATGAGTGGTTCCCCGGTATTTTTGGTGAGAGTAGAATTTGTGACCCGGAAAAATATTTTATCATCTGTATTAATGTACCCGGAAGTTCATACGGTTCAATTGGTCCCTGGACAATCAACTCAAAAACCAATAAACCCTACCGAAATGATTTTCCTCCGATTACGATACGGGACATGGTTCGATTTCAACAACATTTTCTGGATCAACTTGAAATAAAAGGTATTGAACTGGTGATAGGCGGATCTCTTGGAGGTATGCAGGCATTGGAATTTGCCATTTTGGACGATAGGGTCAAATCTGCAGTACTTATCGCGATGAGCAAAGCTCACAGCCCTTGGGCGATTGGCATTAGTCATGCACAGCGAATGGCTATTAAATTGGATCCCAAATGGAATGACGGAAACTATGAAAAAGGGGAAGGCCCTGTTGAGGGCTTGGCGACTGCAAGAATGATGGCAATGATCACTTACCGTACGCCCGTCGATTATGAATCTAAATTTGGCAGGGATCTGCAGAACGGGAAAGAGCTGTATCAAGTTGAATCCTATTTAAACTATCAAGGAGATAAACTGGCCGGTAGATTTGATGCGCACTCCTACCTGAATTTGACTGAGGCGATGGATTCCCATGATGTATCCAGGGGTCGTGGTTCATTTTTGGAAGTTTTACAAAATGTACAAGTACCGGTTAAAGTAGTGGGCATAGATAGCGATCACCTCTACCCTACTCATGAACAGAAAGATTTAACCGCACTGCTTGACAATGCAACCTATAGTGAAATTCGTTCAACCTATGGTCATGACGCCTTTTTGATCGAATTTGAGCAGTTGAACTCAATTATTCAATCGTTTTTAGAAAAAAAAGTTAAATAAATCATCATGTCAGAATTGAAAGTGTACAAAAAACCTCTCGATAAGAAATCACCGCAAGTGAAGAAATTGTTTATAGCCGGCGTTGGTGCAGTTGGGAATACCCTATTGAAACAAGTCTCCAGGTATGGAACTGAAAAATCATTGCGTGTTTTAGGAGTTTGTAATAGCAATCATCTTTTATGGTACGATCGAGTACAGGGAAATTACTCACTCAGAGATCTTCTGCGTGCTCCTGATCTGGATTGGGAAAGTGTGATTCAGAAGTTAATATCTTATGAAAAAGGAAGTGTTGTATTTGTGGATACCACGGGTAGCTTAGAGATCGCTGAACTCTATCCAAGACTTCTTAAAAATCATATTCACGTTGTAACACCCAGTAAACTTGCTAATACTCAAAAGCAAGATCAGTTTGATAACCTGCACCACATAGCTGCGGAGAATGGTGTAGAATTTTTATATGAAACCAATGTTGGAGCTGGTCTGCCCATTATAAGTTCTATAAAAAATCTAATCCACACGGGTGATGAAATTCTTGAATTAAGTGGTGTACTTTCAGGAACTATGACTTACCTCTTCTCTGAGTTGGATAAAGGAGGTACTTTTAGCGAGACCATCATCAAAGCGCGTCGACTTGGATATGCGGAGCCCGATCCCCGGGATGATCTTTCCGGGGAAGACGTTGCAAGAAAGTTTATGATCTTAGCCCGTATTTGCGGTCACAAAATTGAGCGGGAAGAGTTAGAAGTTGAGTCACTCATACCGAAAGAACTACAAGACGTCGATTCTGCTGCCTTTCTTGAAAGAGTGAGTGAATTTGATGATGAGTGGACACGTAAATGTGAAGAGGCAAGTCTTGAAAATCGAACATTACGATATGTAGGACGCTATTATAAAGGTAAAGGCCAAATTGGAATTCAGGCTGTACCCATCTCATCTGCATTGGGTCAGCTCAAAGGCACCACAAACCTGATCTCTATTCGATCACGAAGATACAACGATCAACCTTTGGTTATACAGGGACCCGGTGCAGGAAAAGAAGTGACGGCGGCCGGTGTTCTGGCGGATCTTCTAAGTATAAGTTAGAAAACCACACTAAAAATGATTGCTCCATAATAATATGGGGCTTTCTTCTTTGATTGAATGGCCAGATCTCCCACACTCTTCCACAC
>JAGXIS010000078.1 GCA_024635465.1 Bacteroidota bacterium
CCTATAGGGTGCCATGTGGTTTTGATTTCCATACAATCAAGTATCATGTATGGATTTTCATAACGATCATCCATCCAATCTGTTATAGAATAATGTGATACTCGCTTCACACTTATAGATGCATTCTCATCAATAAGTTTCATGATACTTTTTTCTGATGATGAATTTATGATGCCATTAACATCCATATGGCTTGTTAGATCATTCAACATCTCATTTTGATGTCCTGAAAGTATATTTACCACACCACCGGGCACATCAGAAGCATGTAAAACCTCACCCAAACTGATAGCAGGCAGTGGGGTTTTTTCGGATGCTATCATAACTGTACAATTTCCCGCTGCAATTACCGGTGCAATAAGCGTCACGGTTGAAAGCAATGGATAAGCGTCAGGTGCCAGTATACCGACTACTCCGGTTGGTTCCGGAACACTGAAATTGAAATGTGAGCTGGCAACCGGATTTACAGTACCAAAAACCTGACTGATTTTATCCGTCCACCCACCATAATATACTAAACGATCTATAGAGCACTCCACTTCACGTTTTGCCTCTTTATGATCTTTGCCACTTGCTTCAAGTTCTTTTATAAATTGATCCTTACGACCTTCCAGCATCTCCGCAATTCGATAGAGAATTTGACCCCGATTATAGGCTGACCGACTACTCCAATCACTAAAAGCAGATCTGGCTGCAACAATCGCTTCCCTTATATCTTTCCTAGTACATCGACATGCATTTGCGATGTGCTCACCTTTTTTATTGGATATCTTATAAACTCTCTCCGATTCACTTCTGGGAAATTTTCCGTTTACGTATGTTTTATATGTTTTTAATACTTCTAATCTTTCAGTCATGGTTTTTTTATCATTTATAGAATGTAGATCATTTGTGAACCGTCTACTCAATCCTTTATAATACTAGAACTTGAATTTCAGGTATCCCTGCAATCCATGTAATCCACCTTCCCGACCCATACCACTCTCTTTATAACCACCAAAAGGGGAGGTAGGATCAAATTTGTTATAGGTATTTGCCCAAACCACTCCGGACTTTAGTTTCGATCCAACTTTAAATATTTTCGAGCCCTTGTCTGTCCAAACACCTCCGGCCAGACCAAATTGAGTATTATTTGCTTTTTCTATGGCTTCATCCGGAGTTCTGAATGTTTGAATGGTTAAAACCGGTCCAAAAATTTCCTCCTGAACAATTCGATTACTTTGGCTCACATTTGTAAAAATTGTGGGGCGACAATAATACCCCTCATCAGGTATTTTACAACTGCTTTGATACATCGACGCGCCTTCTTCAACACCAATTTTAAGATGATCGTTAATCTTATCGAATTGCGATTGTGAATTAATAGCACCGATATCGGTATTCTTGTCTAATGGATCTCCAACGATTAGAGTCTCCATTCGATTCTTTAATTTCATGATCAACGTTTCAGCAACACCTTCTTGCACCAGTAATCGGGAGCCTGCACAGCAAACATGTCCCTGATTAAAGAATATTGCATTGACAATCCCCTCAACAGCCTGATCCAGTGGGGCATCTTCAAAGATTATATTTGCCCCTTTTCCACCCAATTCAAGTGTAAATTTTTTATCTGTACCTGCAATTGATTTCTGAATGATTTTGCCAACCGCTGTAGATCCGGTGAAGGCAATTTTATTAACATCCGGATGATCCACTAATGCCGCACCGGTTTGTCCGGCACCTGTAACAATATTCACGACTCCTTTTGGCAAACCTGCATCCCTGCAAATTTCAGCAAATTTGAGTGCAGTTATCGGTGTAGATTCAGCCGGTTTTAAAACAACTGTATTACCTGTTGCTAAAGCAGGTGCAATCTTCCAGGCCAGCATTAAAAGTGGGAAATTCCATGGGATAATTTGTCCGCATACACCCAAGGATTCATGTTTTCGGCCGGGAAAAGCATATTCCAATTTATCTGCCCAACCGGCATAATAGAAAAAATATGCAGCAGCCAACGGTACATCAACATCTCTGGACTCTCGAATCGGCTTACCCCCATCCATAGATTCTGTGATAGCTAACTCACGAGAACGCTCCTGAATCATTCTGGCAATCCTGAATATGTATTTACCTCTTTCTTTACCTGATAAATTTTTCCAGACTTTTGTATATGCTTTTCTTGCAGATTTAACTGCTTTATCGACATCCTCCGAAGTACCCTCTGCAAACTGGGTAAGAGATTTACCGGTAGATGGATTAATGGATGTCATATAGCGTCCCTTGACAGGTTTTACAAACTCTCCGTCAATGAAATGATCATATTTTTCAAGTATTTCAATATGGTCACTGCTCTCTGGAGCATCACTATATTCCCAAAAAGAGGCAAAATCAAACTTCAGATCTGCATTGGGAGATGTCGGTTTCTGTCCATTTCCCTCTACATTTTTAATAACTTTATCTTTTGACTGCTCTGACATGATGTTCAATCGAATTAATCGTTAGAAAAATAGTTAATACTCTGATATACACCTGTTTCCTGCTTCACTATTTGCATTAACAGATCATTTGTTAGAGAGCTGGCTCCAAATCGAAACCAATCCGGCGAGAGCCATTCAGCGCCCAATGTCTCTTTAACGAGAACAAGGTACTGTAAAGCTTCTTTTGCTTTACGTATTCCACCCGCCGGTTTCATACCAATCATGATCCCGGTATTCAGATAATAATCACGAATAGCCTCAAGCATCACTAAAGTTACAGGTTGAGTTGCTGCCGGTGATATTTTTCCGGTCGAAGTTTTTATAAAATCTGCACCGGCATGCATCGCAATATCACTGGCTTTGCGAACATTCTCCAATGTTTCAAGTTCACCGGTTTCAAGAATGACTTTGAGATGTGCATCACCACATGCCTCTTTAATACTTGCTATCTCATCAAATATAAAACTGTAATTACCACTTAAAAACTGTCCTCTTGAAAGCACCATATCGATTTCATCTGCACCCTCGCCCACAGCAAACTTAGTATCTTCAATTTTTACTTGTAATGGTGCCATTCCACTTGGAAAGGCTGTTGCTACACTCGCTACTTTAACAGTGGAACCTTCAAGCGCTTTTTTTGCGATGGACACCATGGTCGGGTAGACACATACGGCTGCTACTGATGGCAGGTCAGGCAGGGCTGCATAGGGTTTGCTGGCTTTACTGCACAATGAAATTACTTTACCCGGCGAATCTTTTCCCTCCAATGTAGTATGATCAATCATACTCAATGCCAATTTCAGAGCCTGTAATTTGGACTCTTTTTTGATACTTCGCTTATTAAGCCTGGAAACACGCTCCTCAACACCAATAGTATCGATTGGAATGGTCTGATGAAAATCGGGCAAAACAGTTGTATTCATTAAACTAATCTCTTTTCTGAAAGTAATACTGATATATTAACGAGCATAACAAAAGGTAAGCATATTCAAATTCGGGAAAAAATTTGTGAAGGGGTTGATATATAAAATTACTCCAATATATATATCCTTATTTTATAGAGAATTCAGATGTTCTTTCTATTTTTTGACCTGAATAAACAGTAATTCCTTACTATGAAAACGACTACAATCGCATTACCTCAATATTCTTGTACTGATAATTTGGCTGAAAATTTAGAAAAGGCTGAACAAATGATTGAAACTTCTGTGAAAAACGGTGCCAATTTGATTGTCTTACAGGAACTTTTTCATACAACGTATTTTTGTCGTGAAATCAATCAGGAATATTTTCAATGGGCAGAATCAATCCCGGGTCCTGTTACAGATCGATTTTGTAAAATCGCAAAACGCCTTAAAACAGTACTATTATTGCCTGTTTTTGAAAGAAAAGCAGCCGGCATCTATTATAATACGATGGTAGTTATCGAATCTGATGGGTCGATCCTCGGAATTTATCGTAAAATGCATATCCCGGATGACCCAGGATTTCATGAAAAATATTACTTTACACCGGGTGATTTAGGTTTTAAAGTGTTTCAGACCAGTGTTGGTAACATAGGTACCTTGATTTGTTGGGATCAGTGGTTTCCGGAAGCAGCACGGCTCACAGCTATGAAAGGGGCAGATATATTGGTCTATCCGACAGCCATCGGAACCCTTCCGGAAGAATCTGAAATTGAGAAGACTCAATTTTATGATGCCTGGAAGACGATTCAAAGGAGCCATGCCATAGCCAATGGATGTTACGTAGCCAGTGTTAATCGTGTGGGTACAGAAGGAGGGACTAGGTTCTGGGGGCACTCTTTTGTATGTGCACCTTTTGGGGAAATGATCAGTGAAGCCGGTGAGGAAGAAGGAATTATATACGCTGAATTGAATTTTGAGTCTATCGAACAGCACAGACAAATATGGCCCTTTTTCAGAGACCGCAGGGTGGATGAGTATAAAGGAATCAATAAAAGATTTGATTTATAAAATCTGTATTTCTGTCTGATAGATTATTTCTTATTGAACCATATCTCTAAGACATTTTCTTTATATTTCTTTTTAATTAAAATGAAGCAAGGCTACAGACCTAAAGAGTATTCATGAGTACCTACAGACCCTCAGAAATAGAATCAAAATGGCAGCAGTATTGGTTAAAAAATAAAACCTTTAAAACGCCTGATGATCATAGCAAACCAAAATATTACATACTTGATATGTTTCCCTATCCAAGTGGGTCTGGGCTGCATGTGGGGCACCCGGAAGGTTATACTGCTACAGATATTCTGGCTCGTTACAAGAGGATGAAGGGCTACAACGTTTTACATCCAATTGGATGGGACGCTTTTGGCTTGCCTGCAGAACAATATGCGGTTAAAACAGGAACACATCCAAAAGAAACAACCGAAAAAAATATCGGTGTTTTCAGGGAGCAACTCCAGATGCTTGGGTTCTCCTATGATTGGGATCGTGAAGTGAATACCACTGATCCTGACTATTATAAATGGACTCAATGGATTTTTAAAAAACTCTTTGACAGAGGTTTAGCTTATGAATCTGAGCAACCGGTGAACTGGTGTCCGGAATTAGGTACAGTTCTGGCAAATGAGGAAGTAATCGATGGTAAGAGTGAAGTAGGAGGGTTTCCGGTCGTTAGAAGGCCAATGAGACAATGGGTTCTTAAAATCACTGCTTATGCTGATCGATTGCTTGAAGATCTGGATGATCTGGATTGGCCTGAATCCACTAAAGAGATGCAACGAAATTGGATAGGGAGATCTATCGGGGCTGAAATTCAATTTCAAATCGAGGGACATGATGAACAGATCTCTGTTTTTACAACTCGACCGGATACAATTTTTGGTGCCACATACATGGTTTTAGCACCGGAACATCCTTTGGTAGATCAAATTACTACTGATGATCAAAAAGCTTCTGTTTCTTCATATAAAGAGTCTGCAAGTCAGAAATCTGATCTGGAACGTCAGGAATTAAGTAAAGAAAAAACCGGTGTTTTTACAGGTTCATATGCGATTAATCCGGTAAATGGTGTCGAAATACCGGTGTGGATTGCTGATTATGTGCTTGCTCATTATGGAACCGGAGCCATTATGGCGGTTCCGGGTCAAGATGAGAGGGATTGGGAATTTGCTGAAGCTTTTGATCTACCCATATTGAGAACTGTTCAACCACCTGAAGATTTTGAGGGAAAGGCTTATACAGGTGATGGTCCCTGCATAAACAGTGATTTTTTGAATGGTCTTCACATTACAGAAGCTAAAACTGAGATCATCGAATGGCTGGAAAAAAATGGAGTGGGGCAGAAGAGTGTAAATTACAAACTCCGTGACTGGCTTTTTTCAAGACAACGATATTGGGGAGAACCGTTTCCTATCATTCATGTGAATGGGAAACCCAAATCACTTCCTGAATCTGAATTACCCGTTACACTTCCTCCTGTAGATGATTTTCAACCGACTCAAACCGGTGAGCCGCCACTGGCAAGAGCCAAAAACTGGGTCGAAACTACGGACCCTGAAACAGGTGAGAAAGCTATTCGAGAGACAAATACAATGCCCCAATGGGCCGGATCTTGTTGGTATTATTTAAGATATATCAGTCCGGATTATGATGGTGGACCGGTGGATAAAGGTCAAGAGAAGTATTGGATGCCTGTTGATCTCTATGTGGGAGGCTCTGAACATTCAGTACTGCATTTACTTTATGCACGTTTTTGGCATAAAGTATTATATGATTGTGGCATCGTTTCAACAAAAGAACCTTTTCAGCGACTGGTTCACCAGGGGATGATTTTAGGTGAGGTTGAGTATACTTCTTATGAAAAGGATGGGAAAGTGATAAGTGCAGATGAAGCAGCTGAATCGAAAGATATTACACGAGTTCCTCTTTCTGAAAGTGAAGTTGAAAAAAAGGGAGATCGGTTTGTGGTTAAAGGGACAGAAATCAGTGTCGATTCAAAAGCTCACAAAATGTCAAAATCACGTGGAAATGTGATCAACCCTGATGATGTGGTCAAAAGTTATGGTGCTGACTCTCTAAGGTTATATGAGATGTTTATGGGCCCCTTAGAACAAGTAAAACCTTGGAGTACAAAAGGAGTAGAAGGTGTAAATCGGTTTTTAAATCGCTCATGGAGACTCTTTTTCGGAGATGCTGAGGAGGATCAATTCAATGTTTCTGACAGTGAACCTACCGGAGAACAATTAAAAACACTTCATGAAGCCATTAAAAAGGTTACTGAAGATATTGAAAATATGCGGTTTAATACGGCTATATCTGCACTGATGATCTTTGTAAACGAAGCTAATAGTTGGGATTCTATTCCTAAAACCATTGCAGATCCGTTTGTAATTTTACTTTCACCGTTCTCTCCGCACATAGCCGAAGAGTTATGGAATCGATTGGGGCACAGTGATAGTTTAGCCTATGAAGTGTGGCCGAATTTTAATGAGGAGTATCTAAAAAGTGATTCGATTGAAATACCTGTTCAAGTAAATGGGAAAGTACGTGCCAACATCACTATTCCTTCTGATCGGATTAAGGATAAAGAGTTTGTAATTGGATTAGCTAAACAGCAGGAGAATATTCAGAAATATCTGGATGGTACTACTATGATTAAGGAGATTTTTGTACCGGGACGTATAGTGAATCTGGTAGTTAAATAGTCTTCAAATGTCTGAACATCAAGCAGAAATTAGTTGGGTAAGAAAAGGGGATACATTTTTAGATCAAAAATATAGTCGTGAACATATATGGAAATTTGATGGAGGCATTGAAATCAGTGCATCTGCATCGCCTTCTATTGTGCCTACTCCATACTCGTCAGCAGAGTGTATAGACCCTGAAGAGGCATTTGTAGCATCCATTTCAAGTTGTCACATGCTCTTCTTTCTTTCTATTGCTGCAAAAAAGGGTTTTATAGTGAACAGTTATGTGGACAGTGCGATTGGAATACTCTCTAAAAACAACGATAAACTCTCTATCTCAAGTGTCAAATTGAATCCTATTGTTGAATTTGATGGGGATAATCAACCTGATTTCAACATACTTTCTGCTTTGCATAAAGAGTCTCATGACAATTGCTTCATTGCCAATTCAGTAAAAACTGATATTGAAATAGTGATTAGTTAATTACCAGCGCTCATAACATATATTTTACATATGTAAACTTTTGTGTAGTTTGAGCCTATGAAAAAATTTGTTCTATCCAGAGATGAAGTTACCCCTTCAGATTATACGATTGATTACAAATCACTGTTAAATCCAGCACAATTTCAGGCCGTAATGCATCAATCCGGGCCTATTTTATTAATTGCCGGTGCAGGAACGGGTAAAACCAGAACACTCATTTACCGGGTTGCAAGGCTGGTAGAAAGCGGGGTGGATCCCTCCAATATTTTATTACTCACCTTTACCAGAAGAGCTGCAGGCGAGATGATACGCAGAGCATCTCAACTATTAGATGAACGCTGCCAAAGGGTAGAGGGTGGCACATTTCACCACTACTGCAGTAAACTCCTTCATCAATATTCTAAAAGCATAGGGTATCCGGAAAATTTTACAATCATCGATTCTTCAGATGCCCTGGAATTGATTCAACTCATTAGAGGCAGAGAAGATCTTTCTAAAACGAAAACACGGTTTCCAAAGAAGACAACACTTTACTCAATTTTCAGTTCATCGGTTAATAAACAGATATCCATCAGGGATACTGTAGAGTCTGACTACCCTCAATTCACCGGTCATATTGATGAAATAACCGCTATTTATGAGAAATATCGAGAGTACAAGGAGAAAAATTATGTCATGGATTTTGATGATCTGCTTTTAAAAACGATCCAACTTTTTCAAGAAAACGGTGAATTATTAGAGCGAATATCATCGATCCATCATCATGTGATGGTTGATGAGTATCAAGACACAAATTCACTGCAGGCTGAATTAACCCATTATTTCTCATCATATCATAATAATGTTATGGCTGTTGGGGATGATGCTCAGATTATCGACTCCTTCAGAGGCGCAGATCATAAAAATATGATGCGGTTCCCGGAACTCTATCCC
>JAGXIS010000079.1 GCA_024635465.1 Bacteroidota bacterium
ATACAACTTAAATATTTCTGAGCCTGCACAGTAAGATCCTGAAGATCATCTTCCTGCATCAGGCAGTTGTCACAATTTCCACAATCACTCTTTGTATACTCCTCCCCAAAATAGCCCATCAGCGGTTTTCGCCGGCAGCCCCCATATTCGAGGTAATCGATCAGATGATCCAGATGTCTCTCCGCAATTTCTTTCTCCGCACCTTCCTTCTGATTGATAAAATATTTTATCTTCTGCTTATCCGCATAACTGTATAGTAACAGACAGTCTGCTTGCAGTCCGTCACGTCCTGACCGGCCAATTTGCTGATAATAGGATTCAATATTCTGAGGCATATCGTGATGAATCACAAATCGGACATTAGGTTTATTGATCCCCATTCCAAATGCAATGGTTGCAACAATGATATTCACATTATCCCGTATAAAAGCTTCCTGATTGCCGGTGCGCTGCTGCTCCGAGAGCCCGGCATGATAAGGTAATACTTTGTATCCCTCCTCTTTAAGATCAGAGTAGAGCTCATCAACCTGACGGCGAGAAAAACAGTAGATAATTCCGGAATCCTTCTGTCTGGTGTAGAGAAAATCCAGAATCTGATCCAGCGGTTTCTCCTTATCAACGATTTTTAACAGAAGATTTTCACGATCGAAACTCGCCACATACGTTGCGGACGACTTCATCTCCAGAATTTGTTGGATATCATCCCGAACCCGTGGAGTGGCGGTTGCTGTAAGTGCCAGACATACTGCATTTGGGAAATCTTTACGAACAGTGGCTAACTGCCGGTATTCAGGCCTGAAATCATGCCCCCATTCAGAAATACAGTGAGCTTCGTCAATGGTAAAACAGTCTACATCCAGTTCTGAAAGAAGACTTCGAGTAGCCTCCATCATTAAAGTTTCCGGCGCCAGATATAAAAGTTTGATTTCTCGATTTCGAAGTCTGGAGATGTTCTCAGCATACTGCTCCCGGGTCAGTGTACTATTTAAAAAAAGCGCAGGTACACCATACTGCTCTAACTGTTCAACTTGATCCTTCATCAATGAAATTAAAGGCGAGACGACGATTGTCAGCCCCTCAAACATCAATGCAGGTATTTGATAGCAGATCGACTTTCCCCCGCCGGTTGGCATAATCACAAGTGTATCTTTCCCTTCCAGTACATCTGAGATTATCTCCTCCTGAAGCGGACGGAATTTACTGTACCCAAATGTCTCTTGTAGAATTGACTTCGCTGTTTCTGACATATATGAATTTACTTAACTGCTTGAATATTCCGGTTCGTAATCTATAAGATACCGGAATGATGAGTCCCTTACAGAATTCTTTATAATCTCCTGTTGATGAATCTATTTTTGTCTTGGTATAAGATAAAATTCTTCAGCTCTTCCGTCGATATACCACATATTTTCTCCATCAAAAATGGCGTCTTCTTCAAGCATTATTAGGACAGATCGATTCCATTCCGGGATATAAACCTCTGCATTTAACTCGATAGAGTGAGCTGTATTGGGATAAAGGGGATAATCGCCATTTCCGGGCACTCCTCCCTGTTGATCCCACAATCCAATCGTAGGTCCGGCACCATGGCCATTATAACCCAAAGGATGAGTATATATCGTTGCGTTTATCTCTTCTTCCTCTGCTTTTTGCAGTGCTGATGATAGAATTTCATTACCGGTACGTCTTGAGACAAACTCATTCGTCAATATATCCTGTAGACGATTGCCCACCTTAAGCGCGTCTTTCAACCCCTTTGGAGCGTCTGTCTCGCCATCTCTCAACACATAGGCATTTCGCTGAGTATCCGTTGTTAGATTTAAATATTCGATTCCAAAATCTATATGAATAAGGTCACCGGGCATGATGATATTACTCTCGCCCGAATCGGAAAAGTCGCCACTGTGAGCCGGTGCATCACTTCTGGAAATAGATACAGAAGGATGAAACCAAGTCGTCAGATTGAGGTCTCGTATTCTCTCACGGTACCACCAGGAAACATCATCTGTAGTGGTAATTCCCGGTGTTATCACCGCTTCAGATAATCCCTCATCAACGATATGGTGAGCGATTCGATTAATCTGACGATATACAACGATTTCCTCACTTGTCCGGGTTTCCAGCCACCCAACAGAGAGATTTTCAGCAGATACAATCCTCTCTTGAAGTTCAGGTGTTAAGCTTTTTCTCAGATTTAGAAAATCGGTATGACTGATGCCATCTGCCGTTGCAAAATGTTCAGAAAAATTGACTCCGATTTTCTGTGGATTTCGTTCTTCTATCAGTTCTCCCAGACGCTTCCATTGATCCGGCTCCACATCCGGAAACCATTGTGTCTCAAAAAAACCGATATTATATCTGGCTACAGCGAAACGTTCAACCTCCGCACCATTTCCTGGATCAAAAAATACCAATATGGTGGTACGGCGTGATGATTGCCATGTAGCCGGTAACATCGTTAGAAGAACCGGATCTTCATTGTACTCCCTTGCAACCAGAATCCACATATCTATCTCCTCTCTCCGCATTAACTCCGGAACCAGATGATTCAATCTCTGCTCAGTCCATCGATCAATAACTACTGCTCGCTCTCGCATAGGTAAGATGTGTGGTGTGATATCATTTCTGGTTTGAGTTTGAGCTTGATCAACTACCACAAAAAGTGTAACTACTAACAGTAAAACAATCCGTTTACTCATATTGTTTGTCATTTTTTGATATTAATATAATTGAAACGTTAGATAATTTTTTTTGAAACTACTGGATTGCTAGCGATGATTCCAGTCTGAAATAGGTTTTTTTCTAATTCCGGTAAATATTAATGAAAAGCATTCACAGATTAAAAATTTCGCCTTATCTTTGTTCAATGAAATTAGTACTAATTTAAACTTACTATGAATATCAAAATCACAAAGAGCGATCACTCAAGAATTTCTGAAATAGATTTCAATAATCTGCAATTTGGCAGAGATTTCTCTGACCATATGTTTGAAATGGTCTACAAAAATGGAAAATGGCAAACTGCTGAAATCAAACCCTATTCTCAGATCAGTTTTGGACCCTCTTTGATGGCTCTTCACTATGGGCAGGCCATTTTTGAAGGGATGAAAGCATATTACGCTGACGATGATACCATTAATCTGTTCAGACCCACTGACCATCACAAACGATTAAACAATTCTGCCCGACGCATGTGCATGCCTGAAATTGAAGAGTCTGTTTTTTTATCCGGACTTGAGGAGTTGCTAAAACTGGATTATTCATGGGTTCCCAAAGAACATGGTCATGCACTCTATATTCGACCTGTCATGTTCGCGTCTGAGGAGTATTTGGCTGCCAAGGTTTCCTCTGAGTACCATTTTTATATCATTACGAGTCCGGTTGCGGCTTACTACAGTGAAGGATTCAATCCTGTATCTCTTACAACTTCGAGTAAATATGTTAGAGCAGTTAAGGGTGGAACAGGAGAAGCAAAAGCTGCCGGAAACTACGGCGGGAGTTTTCTACCTGCTAAAAAAGCCCAGGAAAGTGGCTTTACTCAAGTTCTCTGGCTTGATGCCATTGAGAATAAATATGTAGAAGAAGTGGGAACCATGAATATATTTTTCAAGATGGGTAACAAACTGATTACTCCACCTCTTGCAGGAACGGTACTTCCCGGAATCACCAGAAAGTCGGTCATAGCACTGGCTAATGAATGGGGTATGGACGTTGAGGAGAGAAAAATATCCATTGATGAAGTATTTCTGTCACACAAAGATGGTAACCTGAGTGAGATCTTCGGAGCCGGTACAGCTGCAGTAATATCTCCGGTTGGACATATTCATCACGATGGTGATAGTATCAGTCTGGATCGGGAGAAAATCGGACCCTTTGCTGAAAAAATGTTTAATAGTATCACAGGCATTCAATATGGCAAAATGAATGACTCGAAAGGATGGATTCATCCCGTGAAGGTTAAATAACTTGATTTTTACGAATCTTATCGGGATTGTATATCAAGTCAATCATTGAATCGTTCTACGAGACGTAAAATAAAGTAACTTGTTGATATACAATAAGCTTGTTCTTTGCGTTATTCATATATTCAATTGTACAATTAAATCCAATTGCCATGAAAAAAGCAATCTTACTACTCATAACTCTTTTTTTAGCATCAATCATCGGATGTTCAACATCACAACCAACTGTTGAAGATGAAGGTCTTGAAGTTGTAAATGAAGCGCAAGATAATTCAGAAAATGTGGTAGCTAATCAGCCTGACAATTTTCGTAATCTTGTAGACTTTTTATATCGAGTTTCGGGTGTGAACATAACCGGTCCTTCATCCAATCCGACGATAACTGTTCGGGGAATCTCTTCTATTAATTCAGGAATTGAACCTCTCTATGTAATCGATGGACAGGCAATCGGGACAAATTACTTAACTGTAAATGGGATGCTGAATGTTCGCGATATTGATAATGTAAAGATCCTGAAAGGTAGCGAAGCCTCCCTCTATGGAGTTCGCGGTGCTAATGGTGTTATTGTTATAACAACACGGCGCTAATAGATAAGAAGAGAAATAGATCGATCTGTTTTATATACCAATCTCAATCTGGAATCTAAAATACCAGCTTTCAGTAGACTGTGGCTACTCTTCTTCACCGATGGTATAGTAGCGTGCCTGAAGGTCATAATCTGACGTGACACCCAGATTGTTTAAATCAATTCTGCCCAATCTGACACCTCCATGACCCATTTGTGTTATATAAACACTCTTTCCGGACTCTTTTTGAATTACTGTCGGAGCATCTAAAAAAGTGTGGGTGTGTCCGCCGATTATAAGATCAATATCATCAACAGAATGGGCAATCTCGTAGTCATCCACTCTTGAATCTAAATAGTGGTAACCCAGATGGCTTAAGCAGATGATATAGTCGCAACGCATTGATTCTTTAAGAAACCTAGTGATTTGTATTGCATTTCTGATGGGATCAGCAGCACGTACCGATCCGGTGAGTGACCTATCAATCACGCCTTCAAATTCAATGCCCAGCCCAAATATTCCAATTCTAAAACCATCAAATTCTTTCACGATTTGTCTTTGTATAAATGGGGCCATTGGCGTGTTTCTGACGATATAATTTGCAGCTAAAAATGGGAATCCGGCCTGATCTGCAACCTCGGCAAACCCATCCGGTCCTCTGTCAAATTCATGATTACCGATCGCCATCGCATCATAATTCATCTCTGTCATCAGTTTAAAATCTACGCTCCCGCCATACACTTCGAACCATGATGTACCATGAAATACATCCCCGGCATCCAGAAGAAGAACATTTTTTTGATCTGCCCTGATTTTTTTGATCAGTGAAGCTCTTCTTGCAATTCCGCCCAATCCTGCAAATTCTTTCGCATTCGTTGGAAAAGGATCCAGTCTGGAATGGGTGTCATTGGTGTAAAGAATTGTGATGTTGTCAGCTCTTGATATAATCGATGATGCTGATGCTACTCTGAAAGGCAATATAGACCCGGCAGCCAGAAGAGATGTTCTTCTTAAAAACTCTTTTCTTGAAATAGTCATCGAATCCTCCCATCCCGTTCATTGTAGAGTTCTGATCTGCCTTGAAAAAAATCAACATAGAGATCTTGTACAGAGAGATCCACATCAATTCTATTATCCGGATTCAATAGTGCAGGGAATTGATCTCCAACATTCGCAACCCAATTCGATGTTGCAACTAAATATTGTTTGTTGAGATCCACGACTTCAGCATTCACCAAGAGTCCGCGAGCACGATTATCAGCATCAATTCTAAAACGTGCTCCACTGACAGGAGCTCCACCGACTGCTGCAACCTGATTCATTAATTCTATGACTTTATCCCCTTTTAATTCAAGTACAACCAAATGATTATCATAAGGCATAAACTCATAGACGTCGCCTAAAGTAAGTACTCCCGGGATAAAATAGGTCTTGAATGAATCCTCACCAATAATACCAAGATGAACAAACTTGCGAAGCTCAAGTGCGGCTCGAAATCTCAATGCATCTGCAGCCATATTGCCAAGTGCACCTTCCGGCTTACTGAAACGCAGTGTGTCTTTAACAACAGCAATAGGCTTATCCATCACTGCATCTACTCCCGGCCGGTATGTTTCCAGAAGTGCTGCTATTTCTGAATCCGGATGGGGATAATCCAGACTTTCTTGAGAATCAACAGGTTTTAGAATACTGCACCCTGAAAGAATCAGAAGTATGAATAGTAGCTTATAAAGACGGTTCCACATCTATTTTATCTCTGTTGACGAAAAAAGTTCATCATAAGGTCGGTGAAACTCAATAGTTTCATATCTGATGAAATCTCTACTTTGGATCGGTCAAATTGATCTGTATTGATGGACACACTCTCTGCAAGGAATACGATTTCGTTTTCACGATAGACTTCAACAAGAAGTGGGAAACTGCTATGATTCATCACGATTTCAATCGGTATTTCATTATCAAATTGATGCTTCCCAGTTGAATTCCATGCATCAAGGAGTAAACCCCAATTCACTTGAATCTGATCTGTCAGCCATATTGAGACATACTCATCCGCACTATCCCCGTTTAGAATAAATTGCTGAGCAGTATATCCTTGAATCTCTTTGATATTATCGGTTTCCACAACTTTATCATCCCATGGAAAGGGAGTTTGCTGCACATCCGTTCTCCCTTGTAGACGATCGAGCATGGATGACAAACTTTCAAGCTCACTTCGAGCGATCTGTAGACCCTCGTTATTATCCATCGTCAGCACAAAGTCCTGATAGTCATTTCTGACTAAAATACCACTGGTACTGAGTCCTGCCATCACATTCACATCGTTGCTTGAATTGACGAAAATACGATCTTTTGTAAACATGAGAACCATGCTGCTACTGTCACCATTCTCATCGGATGGATCGACCATATGATATAATATTTCGCCCTCAAATTGAGCCAAAGCTATATTAGGCGAAGTAAAACTAATGATGAAACTGAATAAAAATGTGAAAAGAAATGGTTTCATTGGATCTATTTTATGATTTTATTTCGTTAGAAACGTAGGGTATCTACATCATACTGTATTTAGTATGCATTGTTTCAAACCTCCATTTCAGCTTCTTGATGCAGACTCACATTCACCTTGTGAATCCAAGCTCCTGCAATAACATCCTCACCATCGTAGCATACGATCGACTGACCGGGAGTAATGGCCTCTCTTCCTGCCGGAAAATGAACTTCAATCTCATCCTCAGAGAGTACTTTTACCCTACCAAGGGCACCATCATCATTATATCTGATTTTACCCGTAATCTCCATTTCCCCATTCGGAATCGAATCAAACTTGATAAAGTTTACCTCTTTTGCACGACACGTGGTACTGATTAAATCCTCTTTTTCACCTACTGTAATTACATTATTTTCAGCATCGATGTGGGTTACATAGACTGGTTTTCCCATGGGCAGATTCAATCCACGTCTTTGTCCGATCGTATAAAAAGGAAAACCTTTATGCTCACCAATTACATTTCCTTTTGTATCCACAAATACGCCTCCACTCACTCGCTCCTCCAAATTCTCAACCCTGTCCTTCA
>JAGXIS010000008.1 GCA_024635465.1 Bacteroidota bacterium
CTAGGGGGTTTAGTATATCTGAACAAGCTTAGGTTTTAGGATTGCAGGTAGGCACTAATCACAAAACAACCCGCTAGGGTTGAACACGAATAACCCCAATTGAAAATTGGGTTTATGAGTACTCCAAAACCAAACCCCTGAACAGGGGTTTAATGTATGGGTTCTTGTTTGCCGGCTTTGATAGGGGGTGTATCCAACAACTGTGGAATTTCAAGATTATTCAAACAATCAGCCATAATTTCCAATTGGTAATGATTGATGAAGTGATGAATAGGCAATTCAAGTAATTGAGTCTGCAGTTTTTCAGTTTCCGGAAATCCTGTCATACCAAACGGCGCTTCTGTCCAGCCGATATAACAATCAATACCCCTACTCAGCAATTCTTGCTGGATGTAGTTTCGGGTACCGGGTGGGGTTATGATAGGTAAACTGAATGGCACATACCCTTCGATAGGTTGCAACTTTTGTTGATTTGATTGATTCCCGGATCCTGAACTTCGTGGTTCAGATTTTTTTATAGATAACCGTTCGAAACCAACCGGAGAAAAAGTTTCCAGGTCTTCAATATGATTCCATAAGTAGCTAATATTTTCTCTTCTCTTCCGGGTTAATTCCTCTAAATTTGTATGTAAGTAGGTCCAGTTCAGTAAGTGGTCCATCCGTTTTACCGTTACCGTTTGTTCTTCATCAAAATCGATATAATGGACTACCGGAGTACTCACTTTTTGAATTACATTCTTACCACGTGCGATGTGATTTAAATAATATTTAACCCTTGAACCCAGTAAATGATATCCGGTGAATAAGCTGCTTACTTTCGTCGTTTTGGAAGGCTGAAAATTCCAGGGTTTTTTATTCAGAATCAAAAATCCGCCACAATGATACTGAAACATTTTTCGTGTACTAAAAATTGTGAAATCTCCGGTAGTTCCGAGTATGTTACCGTTCAGGTGACTATCCAAAGTGTGAGCGCAATCTTCCAATAAAAAAACATCCATTTCCTGTGTCATTTTTTTGAGGGGTATCATATCCACCGGTACTCCAAAAAAATGAACCGCAAACACCATTTGAGTCTGATCATCAATTAAGTCCCTTATTTCATCGATTGAAAAATCGAGTTCTGTTGATACATCATAAAATCTGGGTTCGTATCCTGCCGCCAGAACATACCGATAGAGCTTGGCTGGAATATAAGCAGGCATGATAATGTTCGGATTCTTTTTGGGTCGATTCAATTGAACCCATTTCATAATATCATAAAAAGCGTGAGACGCATTTCCATAATTAATGGGCTGTGACTGGAAATTTTTAAAAAAATCTTTCATAATATCTCTCTTTATTTAAGCGATTTCTGAGTCAAAAGTATCAGACTACTTTTAACTTATTGGCCAACCGTGAAAAAAGGAATTGGATATAGTGATACCACCCCGAAACGAATGATTGGTTCTTCGTAATGAGTTTTTTTCTTACAAGCTCATTAATAAATCTTCTTTTTAATTTTTGATTAAAGCTAATCAATCTTCGAATTAAATCTTTTCGAGCAGATACTGTTGATATTTCAATCGTTGTATTTTGATTGATTTTGTTCGCTAATCGTTCCTTGTATTTTTCTTCTCCACGCAAAAAATCAAAAGTTAAATCTTCCTTAATAGCCTCCTTTATAAGGGTCGCATTTAAAAGCATGCCGGGACCTATACTTAAAAGAGGAGAAGACATATCCATGCCTCCGTGTTGCAAATACAATCGGTTCTTGTAACTTATTACAATAGCCATCGCAACAGAGTTTTCAATTCCGGTTGAATCTGTCGGTAAAATCGTATAGATCCGAATAAATTTTTTCTCAATTAATTTCCCACAAGTTTCCAGGAAGAAGTTTTTCATACTTTTTTGTAAAAAAGTACCCGGGAAACCATCTCTGTTCCATTGATCCGTGTGTAACTCCACAAAATGTTTTAAGTAGAGATCAAAATCATCATGATTGTTATCCAGTTTCATTACACGGACCTCGTCGTTACTGCTCCCGTCAATATTCCTGAGGCTTTTCCGGACGTTTCTCCTCTCTTTAGTGGTAAGGTTTTTTAAATAACCTTCCCAACCTTTACCACGTGGCACAATAAGTGATGTTTTTGATTCATTTTTAATTTCTACATTAAAACCTAATGAGGAAAAATCATTTTCTAATATGGCGAGAGTAGAACTTTTCTCAGGAATTTCCTCAAGAATAAGTGCGTCAAAAAAAGTCTCGTTTTTGATAAAGCCCATCAGATGTTCATAAAAAGAGGCTTCATACTCATCCAGAATCACAAATTGCAGATAATCAGAATAAGCATTGGTACCCATTAATGTCCCCTCTTGGGTCTTTCTTACATTTGACCCAATCATACGAAGCCATGTGAAGGAGAATAATCCAAAAAGCGAGTATTTATCGATAAAAAGAGGAGCTATTCCAACCACTTCATCTTCATCATACAGGACAAATATTTGCAATTTTCCATAATCACCGAAATATTTCCACCAAGTACGGTTCCAATCAAATGTTTGAAATATAGAACCATTTGTTTGTTCGCTTAACCGGTTCCATTTTGACTCTAAATTGTCAAAATCTTCCTTCGAATCGATGACTGTATGTCTGATATTCTTGGGTTCACATTTCTTTACTTCACATGTGTTTTTTTCTACCGTTTGGGTCAAGTTTATTAGTTCAGTCATATATAATTTTAGCCTTCGAATTCATCTACTAATTTTCTTCGAGCAATAGTACCATTGCCATTTTGGGGTTGATGCTCATACTCTTGCCACAGTTGGGGCATCATGTAGCCGGGGATTTTTTCAAGAAATTTTTCGCCCATACTGCCATTTCCAAATGGAATGTCTGCATAATCTTCCGGTATTTCCGGTACGGTATAATAACTACTGGCCAGGGTCGCTTCAGATGGACGATACATGTTGGTAAACTGAACATCCGGCAAGTTTTTCATCCAATATTGTAATGCCTTTATCGGAAATTCTTCACCACACCAAATCAACCGTTTTAAACTTGGAAAACCACCGGCAGGAATAGTCTTAAATGTTGCAAGATAGCCCAATGCTGAAGGTTCAGAGAACCACTGATTCAGGTGATTATCCAGAATAAAATTTGCAAGTTTTTTAGCGTTCAAACTAATATCAGATGGCACCAGGAATAGGCGAGAACCGGCGGCAAAAGCCCCGAAAATATCAAAAGTGGATAGATCACAGTGAAGGGGGGAGTGACATGATGTTCGCTCTCCGGCTCTCATTTTAAAGAATCGGACCGCCCATGTGATAAAAGTTTGAATATTTTTATGTGTAATCACCACTCCCTTCGGCTTTTCGGCAGATTCTGATGTAAATAGAATTTGTGCAGCGGTGTTTTCATCCCGAACAACTCCATGAGGAATATTCAGTTGAGATTTTATATCATCAAAACAAAATAGAGGTGGGGTATCATCACCATACATAATGGGTTTTTTTGACCACCAAACCCATGAAATTTGACTCAAATCAGAATCAATGTGCAATAAATCCTGGAATTGATGGATTGAATGATCATCCATAAACAACAAGGATGGTTTGCATGATTTTATAATTTTCGTCACACGCTCAGGAGGGCTATTAACGTCCAACGGAACATACACTCCACCTGCCTTACTAACTCCTAATATTGCTACCAGAGTTTTAGGAGTCTTCTCCATAAATAAGCCAACTCTGTTTCCGGGTTTAAGCCCGGATTTTATAAGCTGCCCTGCCAACCGATTGCTTTCTAATTCGAGTTTCTCATAAGTGATGTGTTCGTCTTCCAGTGTAATGGCAACTCGCGAACCGTACTTTTCAACATTCTCTCTCGACCAATCGTAAATCATCATAGTTGTACCTATTTTTAAATGTAATTGAGCACGATTTTTTTTACATCGTGCTGTGTAGTTCTAAATAAATTCTAGATTTACCTTCCCTCTTTTGATTATGTATACTCACCTCTATACAATTGTTATGCCAAAATGTTAAATATCAACTTTGTATTTGAAATAGAGGTTTAAAGACACTTTTGAAGATCTAATGGATCTACCTTTGCATATTTAAAGAACATTTTTACACATCTCTGCTATCTGTTTCTGTATAAAATATTCACGTATACAAGAAGAGTTTTCATTGTAAATAATTAAGAGTGATGGATGAGAAATAGTGGATTTCGATAAAAACAATAGTATCACTCAATAAATATCTTAGAGTTGAAGAGTCTGCTGTTGATCTATTAAACTGAGTTTTGATCGAGATGTTACTGATTTTGGCCGAAAATAATGCTGTGAACCTTTATTGTTTTGCTTACTCAATTTCTTCTCAAATCGAATTAGGCATCCTTTTTGCAATGGTTAAGATCAATCAAACCAAGGATGTTAATAAAGAGGTGAGAAGTATGACTTTTCAGAGAATTCTAACACGGTTAAAAACTTATCCGATTAAAGATCAATTAGCAGGGTTTCTGCTTTCGTGGAAATTTGACAAAAAGGGTCTGCTGGTTTATACCGGTGGACGCCCTTATCCAAGGATTATCCATAAAGGAGGAGTTTTGGTGGCCGGTAATTGTCAGTTCTATTCAGGAGTACGTCTTGAGATTGGTAAACATGGTCGGCTTGAAATTGGAAATGGTACCTATTTGAATAGAAACACCCTGATTGTTTGCCAAAAAAGGGTCGATATCGGCAAAAACTGCAAAATTGCATGGGATGTTGTTATCATGGATTCTGATCTTCATCCCATCAATTCAAAACCCATGGTAGATAAACCGGTAGTTATTGGTGATGATGTATGGATTGGTTGCCGTGCAATCATTTTAAAAGGAGTGAAAAGAGGAGAGGGCGCAATCATTGCTGCCGGTTCTGTTGTCACAAAAGATATCCCTCCATTTACGTTGTGGGGCGGTGCTCCTGCAAAGTTTATTACAGATGTGAAAGGTCCAAGAAATTGTCTTTCCAATGTCCTTTCTCAAGCGGTAAATCAGTAACATTTTTACTCTAAAATTTGTGTAATAAAGTTACTTATTATTCCAATAATCCTCTCCTAATCCCGCCTAATCACCCTTTAAAGGGTGTTAATCCATCAATTCTATAGTTGGCACATATCTTGCAATTATCCATGTAAGAGAGAAAGAAAAATCGGTCAATATCGATTTTTATAAAACAACAAAGAGAGGTTATCATGCTTGCCATCGAAAAATCGAACAGGTACCAAGTACTTGGCGTCAATATTTCAACTTATTCAAAAGACGAGTTTTTCTTCCTGGTTCAGATGAGGTTAAAAGATGACGATGAAAACTCACCCCCGGTCTTTATTGTGACTGTGAATCCGGAAATAGCGATTCAAAGTATTATTGACAACGAATTTAAAGAAGTATTAAAAGCATCAACGATTAATACAGCGGATGGTGTAGGTATCAGTTGGGCCATAAATTTTCTTTACAACAAACAGATCGATCGGATCACGGGATCGGATTCTTTTGAAGCCATTTGCAAATACTGTGCGGAACTCGATCAAAGAGTCTTTCTATATGGGGCTGCACCAAGTATTGCCCAAAAGGCAGCTGATATACTTACCGATAGAATCGAAGACTTAAAAGTAGCAGGAGTTTATTCACCAACTGATCGCGGGACTCCATTCGAAAATCTGCCTGAGGATACACAAGACTCCATGCGAAGTGCATCCGTAGTCTTTGTTGCTCTCGGAGCACCCTATCAGGAGAAATGGATCCATGATAATCTCGGAAAACTTCCGAACTGCAAATTAATCATTGGGATTGGAGGCAGCTTCGATTTTATAACCGGAAATTTCAAACGAGCGCCTGTTGTATTTCGTAAAAGCGGACTCGAATGGCTATACCGCCTTTATCTGCAGCCATCCCGTTGGAGACGCATGCTACGCCTGCCACTTTTTGCGCTTAATGTACTGCTGTTAAAAGCAAGCATCCTCGATAATAAAAAAACTGCATAGATGAACAATTCTGAAATCACATTGAACAGCGCTTTACCCGAAGAATTTACAATAAACAAGGGACTGAAGGTACTCATTACCGGTGCCGCAGGATTTATTGGATTTCATCTGTCAAGAGGGATGATTGAAAAAGGTATTGACGTTGTAGGATTAGACAATCTGAATGACTACTACAGTGTCAATCTGAAATATGCCCGGCTTGAGTTATTAGGAATTGACAAGTCCGGAATGCACTCTTTGGATTCACTAAAAAGAAGCAAAACTTTCAATAATTTTTCGTTTATAAAATGTGACCTGAGTGATCGTACAGCGATAGAAAAACTGTTTGAAGAACAACAGTTTGATGTGGTTATCAACCTGGCTGCCCAGGCCGGTGTCCGTTACAGTTTGGAAAACCCTCACGCCTATATTTCATCCAATATAAAGGGGTTTATGAACATCCTTGAGGGGTGCAGGCACCATCACATTAAGCATCTTATTTTTGCCTCTTCAAGTTCAGTTTATGGTGCAAATAAAAAAATGCCTTTTGAGGTTTCCGATCGGACAGATCATCCCGTAAGTCTTTATGCAGCTACCAAAAAGTCGAACGAGTTAATGGCCCATACCTATGCGCATCTATATAATATTCCATGTACAGGACTCAGATTTTTTACGGTCTATGGCCCTTTGGGCAGACCCGATATGGCCTATTTTAAGTTTGCGAATCTAATATGTGCAGGGAAATCCATAGATGTATATAACCATGGAAAAATGGCTCGTGATTTCACCTATGTCGATGATATTGTTGAGAGTATAATTCGCCTCATCCCCAAACCCCCAAGCGAAATTTCACAAAATGGGAACGGGCAAGGCAGTACTAATGGGAAGTATTCATCTACAGCCTCAGACAATTACCGGATTTTTAACATTGGAAATGGATCTCCTGTGAAACTCCTTGATTTTATTGAAATCCTGGAAGAGCAACTGGGCTTAAAAACCAAGCACAACATGATGGATATGCAGCCCGGCGATGTGGTAAAAACATGGGCCGATGTATCAGAGCTTCACAACCATATAGAATATAAACCAAGAGTAAATATTCGAGAAGGTATTACCCGATTTGTACAGTGGTATAGCAGTTATTACGGAACTCTTCACAGAGCCTTACCTAGAAAGCGTCAGAAATTACAAACATAAACCCAAGATGGAACTTTTAACCTGCATATGTTTAACCTTTTCAAGCCTGTCCATACAAGGATGGGGCCAAGCGGAAGGAATGTATCACGTTAGTGCAGGTGAATCGTTTCAGGTGCATTGGTTTCAGAATACGCAACCGAAGTTGGCAGATAATAACCTGCAATCCAGTTTTGGTGTATCGTACAGGGTGCAAACGAAGATTGTAGAAGCAGGGGTACTCCTAACGAACAGAGGCTTTCCATCAGAAAAAGGTTCCCAACTGAATTTTATTGTTGATGTCGGGTATAGCTTCGAGCGATTTAGAGTAAGCTACAGTCATATTTCAAACGGATTCGGAATTTTGAATGAGTTCAATGATGGGTTTGATTCAATTAATATTAGAATAAAGTTGAAGTGAGAAGTAAAGAAGTGTGAAAAGTGAGACGTGAGAAGGCAGAAGCAGATTACTGAAATTCCCCCATAACAAGGGGGGTGCTAGAGTTCAACTCATAAATTCGTAGATCAGACAAATGGCAGAGGACAGACGGATTCAAAGTGCTCAACTACGGCAAGGCTTAGCTTCGTAGATCAGGCAGAGGGTGGTAGAAGGATTCAAAGGTCTCATCTTTGGCAAGGCTTCGCAGAGCACAGAACGCTCAACTATGCCATGGCTTCGTAAAGTAGAGAAAAGGGTTACCTTAATTTTTTATAGTCTTTGTAGGTGAAGGGGCAATATCAGTAGAATTCCAAACAAAAGGATGGCTCCGATTGATATAAAAATGCCACGATCATCATCTGTGATCTCTTGCTCTACCTCTACTGCTATGACTTCATAATCTGATGCCTCATTTTCAGCAAGAGTTAAAACAGAATTTTCCATTGGATCTGTTTCATTTATTTGAATTGATTCATTCCGCTGGTCTGATTCAATCATCTGGATGAGGGGTTTTTGCATCTCTTTTGAATAATCGGCTATCGAAGCTGACACCGTTTCTGTATTTGAAGCTGATACTGTATTTATAAAAGTAAAAGGTTCAGATTTGATTGGTAGTAGCGCCAGTAGCAGTAATGCTATAATAGCCCCAATAAGTAACTTGTTCATTTTATCGATATTATTTTCTGAATTTTACTGGTCAATGTGAAACTCATTCCACATCTGTAATATGATAGAATTCAGTAATAAAACCGTTACAAAGACAGGGCTAAAGATTTACAGATATCACAGATTTTCGAGATTTCGCTCTCTCTTATTTTTCAGCTCTTTGAAATAGGTAGGGGTGAGTCCGGTTACTTTTTTGAACTGGTTAGACAGATGGGCAACACTGCTGTAGTTAAGCTTCCAGGCTATTTCGGTTAGGGTAAGCTCGTCATAAAGGAGTAGTTCTTTTACCCGTTCAATTTTATGCATGATAACGTACTGCTGTATGGTAATTCCTCTCACTTCAGAAAAGGTATTTGAAAGATAGGTGTAATCGTAATCCAGCTTATCACTGATATAATTGGAGTCGTTCACTTTGGGTAACTCATCTGAAAAGTGAATCATCTCTACGATGACGTTCTTAATTTTTTCAACCAAGATATTTTTTTTGTCATCGAGCAGTTCCAGCCCGCCCCTTTTTAAATTTTTTGAAAAGACTTCTATCTGCTCATCTGTTATGTCATCCTGAACTTCTACTATACCCAGATCTACAGAAACGTAGTTCACCCCGAGCTTTTGCAACTCTTCCCTGACGAACATTTTACAGCGCAGGCTAACCATATATTTTATATATAATTTCATAATGCCATTATTGAAAACTGTTACAGAACAGCATAATTATAGCTGTTAATTAAATCAAAAGACTTTATTTTATATATACACACTCTAAATAACGATTTTTGCACAATAATCCCTCTTATTTAGAAGCAATACATATTGTATATTTATTTATGAATGTTACATAAATCACAGGTGAGTGCCTTAAGTGCTTTTACACATGTACATTCATTCTGGGGTTCACTTCTACAATAAAGCTCTCTAAAAGAAAATGAATCAACTTTTTATGGCCAACTCATTTCATATTAAAGAAACTTCTCATTCTCTCTAGATGTATATTCTGGTTTAATTTTGTGTCAATTCATTGAAATTCCGGTTTGTGTCATTTCTGATCTTGCGTCTTCAATTGCTGATTGAAGTTTTTCTAATTCATTTTTCAACATATTTCCGTTTCGAACTGTTTGATCAGATAATGAGGCAATGGAAGTGATTCCTTTTGTAGTCAGATCGTTCGACATGTAATTCTCAATTTCGTTAACATCAGAAACGTAAATCCTGAAAGCTTCCTTCACACCCTTATTATTTTCAGCGATTCTGTCATAGATTTCGCCCAACTCTGCACGACGTTCATCACTGCTTCTCTGTATATCCGGGTTATCGTACTGATTGTTATTTTTTTCCCATTCTTGAAAGTAAGTTTTACCATTCTTTGTCATTTCATCGGCATGACCTGAGAAGTCATTCTCCATCTTTGCAATTTTCGAAACATTGTTTGAAAAAACATCATATGCTTTCTTCACATCTACCTGTCCCGGTTTTGTAAGTTCATTTAGAGAAGTTCCTATAGATTCAATTTGAACAACAATATCTTGAATGTCGTCATCAACGGTTTTCATAGAAGACTGCACATTTTCTGATCGTTGCATTCCTGTTGTTGTGCATGCTGCTAAAGTAAAAGTCGTAACAAACAAAAGAACGGCGATAGCACTTCCCGTTTTGGCAAAATTTATCATGGTATGGTCTCTCTTTTTTCCGCAAGCTGCGGTATCGTTATATGGTTGTAATCACATTATAATATCATTATTGTGCGACAAGGTACTGTTACATCTAGATAGTTGATGGTTACATATTTAACAGACTTAAGATTTTACAACCAAATTTTTACTGGAATTCGACAACTTTTCAATCGGTTTGTAACTCATTATCTTCTTTTATGTCAAGTCTGTCCATGATCGGTTTCGCAGACATACCATGTATAAAAACGGAGCCCGTAACAATTAAAATAGTGATCGCCCAGAGCTCATCGGATTGAGGGAAGTCTACCATATAAATTGCATACGCCAGATAGTAAAGTGATCCGATGCCCCTGATCCCAAAATAGGATATAACCCACCGTCTCTGCATTGGAAGATGACTTCCAATGAGTGCAAGGAATCCGCTGATCGGACGCACAATAAAAATAATTACGATAGCAAGTAAGATCATGGGAAGTGTTAAAGGTTCCAATACTCCATATACCAGATAACCGCCCATAATGAGCATCAGAACTCCTTCCAACATATGTTCCATCGTAGTCGAAAATTTATGAACCTCTTTTTGAAATTTATGGTCGGGTTCTTTTTGACGGAAAAAACAGGCTGACACAAATACAGCAATGAAACCATAAGAGGATATAAATTCTGCAACCGCATAGGGAAAAAGAACGAGGGCAATCGCAAATACCCCGTGATCAATTTTTAAACGGCTTTCATTCACAAACTTGAAGAGTAAAAAAGCCAAAAACTTACCGCAAACTACGCCGGTTATCCCTCCAACTATGATTTTATAAAACACATCGATAACCAACCAATCAAAAAACCATCCTGAGGGGGCCAATCCCATTACGGCAACGGCTATCGCTAGATTTGTGAATGGAAATGCGAGCCCATCATTTAATCCGGCCTCAGTGGTTAATGTTAACCGAGCAGAGGATCCATCAGGAGTTCCTGGATCCGTTGTTTGTACATCATCGGCTAAAACCGGATCGGTGGGTGCAATAACGGCGCCTAACAGTATAGCAGAGGCGGGAACGAGTCCTGCCACCCACCAACCTAACAGAGCTGTTATGCCGATAGTGAGGGGCATTGTGATCAAAAGTAACCTGGCACTGGCTTTCCATGTTATCCACTTAAAAGGTTCATTGATTTTTAACCCTGCAGATGCTAGAGCAACGATTACTCCAAATTCTGTAATTCGCTTAAGCATTGCGGGTTCACCGATTAACTCAGGCAATTCCCAGGGGATTGGCAACTGAAACAATACAATCCCGGATAGTAAAAAAAGTATCGGTGATGTAACATATTTCATTGATTTCAGACGCGGAGTCAAAATCAATATCACAAGCACTATCAATGCTAATAACATCAACAAGACTATGTAAAAATCAAATTCAAAAAATTCCGGATATGAATTTTCCATTCTCTCTTTCTATTCTACGAAATAGTAATTAAACTTTTCTCTTGTATCTCACTACCCTGTCCTTCAGTCGATCCTTTCACTACCGAGTCATTTTATATTCCGCAACCATATGAAACTTTTAAAATTCAACTCGTTGGATTGTCGCTTTGTCTGTATCATGATTGATCACCAGATTGGTTGCAAAATCATAGCGTTGTGATCACTTTTAATAGATGTATTTTTAATCCTCACTCTTACTTTGAATTCATAGCAAGATGTATAGAAATAGATAGGCAAGATAAGTGGAAAACGAATTACATAATATAAACCGACCATTGCAAATTTTACAGATTTAACCCCGTCGTTTTTTAATTGGTTAATTCTGCAATATATTGAATTGCAAAAGGCAGTTGGGTTCACGATTCCTTTCTGTGAATCATTATATTGACATCAGTCAAACATTATTAAACAATCAAGAGAACCTCCTATGGATATTATAAAAATCATTTTTGCAATTATTCTACCACCACTTGGTGTATTTTTAGAAGTGGGACTGACCGGGGCTTTTTGGTTGAATATTTTACTGACCATCCTCGGATTTATTCCCGGTATTATTCATGCTATCTGGGTGATTTCCAAACACTGATATTTAAATAATATTTACCGGGTTGTTCAGAAATCAGTTCTGATGTTATAGTTACTATCATTATACTGTGGATATGTTTTACAGAAACCTTCGCTTTTATGGGATATTTTTCCTGTTGATTGCCTTACCGGCATTGGGTTCAGCACAAGATGATAGACAGAGCGTTCAGCCGGAAAGTAACTCTACACCACCGATTCGGGAACAAGTGGATGTTCGCCCGGAAGCCGCAGATTCGGAGATTCAAGAGCGATTGAGAGGTATATTGGCCTCTACAGGTTGGTTTGTCGATACGGAGGTGGAGGTTAATGATGGGGTTGTGTTTTTACGGGGTTCAACAGAGACTGAAGATTTCAAACGATGGGCCGGTGAACTCGCCCGAAATACACAGGATGTCACAGCGGTCGTAAATCAAATTCAGATCATAGAACCGGATATCTGGAATTATGAGCCTGCTTTTATCGGTATGCAAGAGCTGTGGCGAAGCATCATGCGTTCGGTTCCCTTTTGGATCTTTGGGCTAATCGTTATCATCATATTTTGGGGTCTCTCTTTACTTGTAGCCAAAATAATGCGCGCTTTTCTTAAGAAAAGAGAAATGAACAGCTTGCTTAGGGGCATAGTCGCAAGAGGCGTCGCTGTTATAGTATTTCTCTTGGGGTTGTATATTGTTTTTTACATTGCGGATTTAACCAGTATAGCCCTCACATTATTGGGCGGGACCGGTCTGCTGGGTATTGTCTTAGGAATTGCATTTCGTGAAATCACCGAAAACTTTCTAGCCAGTATTTTTTTGAGTATCCAAAATCCTTTTCACGCCGGCGACCTAGTTGAGATTAACGGTATTATCGGTTTTGTTCAAAGTCTTACGGTTCGTGCGACGCTGCTTATGAAGCATGACGGTAACCACATACAGATTCCGAATTCTACGGTCTACAAAAGCACTATTCTCAATTATACCAGTAACCCGAATCAACGAGCGACATTTACGATTGGTATCGGTTATGACGATAGTATCCCCACAGCGCAGAAAGTCGGAATAAAAGTATTAGAGGACCATCCTGCGGTCTTAAAAGAACCGGAACCATGGGTTTTAGTCGATCAATTGGCTGCCTCTACCGTCAATATAAAGTTTTATTTTTGGGTGAATACTCATACTCACAACCTGTTTAAAGTGAAGTCATCCGTATTGCGATTGATGAAAACAGCCTATATGAAAGAGGGGATTTCTATGCCGGATGAAGCGAGAGAGATGGTTTTTCCAAACGGTGTGCCTGTACAGTTAACACAGGATTCTCAATCGTCTTTGAAAGGGAAAGATAAAATTGAAGAGAAAACAAAACCATCAGAGGAGTCCAAATTGGCGACAGAAGGAGAGGGCGGTTTGAAAAGTAATGATCAAGAAATTCGGGATCAAGCTAGCCAATCCCGATCACCGGAAGAAGGAGAAGACCTCCTGAAAAAGTAATGAGTATTGTGATGTTAAAACCGATTCTAAAAGCTTATCATTCAGTATTTCTGAGCGATCGAAATTGTAAACAGAATGTAATAATGTGTGCAGTGTCATCTATTTAAAAATTACAAATAATTAAAAGTAGCATTTCTGTTACAATTATGATAAGCTTTATGATGTACCTATAAGTGCATTTTTTAATATGAATACATATTTATTCAAATAAGGCAGATTTAAAATGGCAGTCGTTGAAAAAGTTACATTTAATAATCGAACAAGTCGTGAATTTGGAAAAACCGTAAAAGAGCGGGTTGATCTCTATTTTGAGGAGAACGGAATTTCAAAGCATGCAAACCTGCAGATGGTTGTGAAAACCATAGTGATGCTGACCTTCTTTTTAGGTTCCTATGCATTGATCATTTCAGGACAATTTTCTCTTGGAGGGATGTGGTTTCTGACATTTGTTATGGGAGTAGCCGCCGCCGGTATTGGTTTTTCAATTTCTCATGATGCACTTCACGGGGCTTACTCCTCCAATAAGAGTGTAAATCGAGCATTGGGTTATACATTCGATATGCTGGGTGCCAACGGTTATATTTGGAAAATTACTCACAACATCATCCATCATACCTATACCAATATACATGGCCATGATGAAGATCTTGAAGTGGCAGGATTTATCCGTCTTTCACCTCACTCTGAATATCAGATGATTCACCGTGTGCAGCATATACTTGCATTTTTCGCCTATAGTCTTGCAATGGTA
>JAGXIS010000080.1 GCA_024635465.1 Bacteroidota bacterium
AATAAAGCTGCAAACATAGCTGCAATTAAACCAAATGAAATAATGATAAAAGCTAGGATTGACAATTTCCATTTATCTAGAAGCCTCATTGTAAGCCCATAGAACCCAAATAAAATTATGGGGAGACTAAATATGGCTAATGAATGAGCAATAGTAATTGTTTTCGAAATTTTGATTATATACTCAATATTGCCACCAGACGGGTGCAAAATCATTGTTATGATTATTAAAATTGCGCCCGTAATAAGTTAGATGCCTGTACTTTTGGCAATAAAGTATATATTCGAACATACTTCTCCTTTTTTTAAAAGAAATTCATCTTTCTCAAGAGTTTTCAAATAAAGCAAGTTTCCAAGTAGCATTAATTCTTTTTCTGAATAATTACCCGTTAAACTTAAATGTTTAGATACAGGATGCTTCATTTATTGTGTTATTATAATTTTTCCAAATGGGCGCCAACATCAGCATATCACCAATGCAGTCATGTTATCCTTGCTTCGTACGGAAATTTATAAACATGTTTCATCCTGGACACTGAAAAATGTGAAAAGCCCGATCGAAAACTTAAATATGTAGAGTATTAGCTTGTTTTAGTTTTATAAGTGTGGTAAGCCCTGTAACGACCCTGCGTTTAAACGGCGAGCCTTTCAAGTTAAGTTAAAGTATTTGCTTTTTTTGCCAACTTCTAAACCAACCAAAAACCGGGGCGAGACTGCTTGAAACGCATGTTATTTGCTTCTTTTATTTGATTTTTGAGATTGTAGTTGCAACGGAACTTGTCGGTTTTTGCATTGTATTTATCGCCAATTCAATAGCTGACCTTACAAGTTTATCTACTTTATCGTTTCTATAATCTATCATAGACTTAATAGGTATGTGTCGTATTAAATTACCTGTTCCAGTTAGCAATTTATGAGGATCTTCAATGAGTGTTCCTTTATTAAATCCCAAATTGAAGTGATTTGTATAAATGGGAATCATGCAAAATGCGTCTGATAACTTCTTTGAAATTGAATATACCGATGTTAATGCGTGTGTATGGTAGAGTAACTCGTTACTGTCGGGATAAATTGTAAGTATGTATTCCCTTAAATCAGCATATAGTTCAATTAGCTCAATATCCTTGTCTTTTAGGATATGAAAAAAATCGGGATGTATGTCTCTTATGTTACTCATTTTATATCATCTTACATTAGTATCTGATTGCATAGCACAAATTAGATTTCCTTCAGGATCGAGGAACTTGGTAATCCAGCCTACAGTAGGAATTGCCGTTTTATGCATAAGAATGTTACCTCCGTTATTTTCAACTTTCTGAATGATTTCGTCAATATTTTCAACAGTAATAGTACATTCCAGCCCAATAATCTTTTCTTGAATTGGTGAATACTTTCTAGCTTGTAAAGCTCCGATGAGTTCACCATGCTCGGTTTGATCCGCTTTAATCTGCATAAAGTCAGTTGGACCATATGAAGTGAACCCCCAATCAAATACCTGTTCGTAAAAACTCTTTGCTCGGTTAATGTCATCTGTGTAGATAGCGAAGTGTGTTAGCTTGTTTTTCATAGCTGTATTGCTTTATAGGGTTGGGTATCGTTCCAGTCTCGGAAAATCTGTGTTTTTATGGAATACAAATTCTTGTTGCCACAAGACACGACACGTATATCATTTTCGTATTTTTTAATAGCTCCGGGGGTTGATCCCAAAAGTTCACGATAAGACCGGTTCATGTGTGAACTGTCCCAAAAACCAGTTTCATGCGCCGTTTTTGTAATTTGATTTCCTTTTAGGATCAAATTCAAAGAATCAACCACTTTCATCCATAAGATGAAGTTCTGGATGGGTTGACCAACTTGTTCTTTAAATAAGTGACGCAAACGACTTTCGGAAAGACAGACATGAGTAGCGATTGTTTTTACCTTTATCTTTTTATTCGGACTATCGGTAATAAATGAAATCGCTTTTTCGATCCGGTCATCAACTCTGGAAAGCTTATTTATTTGAATCAAATGATTGAGAACGTTTATACACCCATCGAAAAGTGTATCGCAATCGTTGATAACAAGCAATCTCTTGAAAAAATCATTACTAAGATTACGAATCTCTGAATATTTTAGATGATTGATATTCTCATTGTTCAAGTATTTTTCGACTAATTTCTTGCTGAATTGACTTTCTTTGTCAAGATATATAAACAGCTGAATGCTGCCGTTGCTGTCCAGCTGGTGTATATGAGAAGCACGAATAATAGCAGCTGAATAGGGAGTCCAGTCATTTGTGGCGTCTTTAAGCAAAAAATCCTTATCGATGTCGAATACTAACTGCAGTGTATTATGAAAATGCGGATTTGTATGGAAAGAAGTGCCCCAAAAAACACTCATTCCATTCCATACATAAAGAGCGGATGTATGTCCTCTGTCTTTTTTTCCCATTTATAATATTGCAAAGTTTAGATTTACAGCAATGTATTGAAAATGAGATGGGAATCATTGTAAAATGTGGCTGAATTCAAACTCCTGCAAAAATAGGCGCAAACTCAGGTTAACTTTTGAAGATTGACTCACGGCCCATAACGGTCTGGCGGTTAACGGGCGGGACGACCAACTCTACTAGATTTAACGTATTACTGTCCCGTTGAAGCGCTTGTTATGTGCTTTATTGAATGATCCTTTTCTCAGACTTCCTGCAAATGCTAATATTTTCATGGTTTTGTCAGTTTTGATAAATTCATCGTGTGTTCACCTTTATGAAGGAATTGTAATTCTTAAACTAAGATTAGAAATAAAATAAAAACCATATTCATAGTCTAACATTTAATGATATCTAAGAAAAGGTACTCATCTTTGTTTATTGTTTAATTGTTTGATGTTAAACTATAATAGTATTTTTAAAAATAAACTGCAATTTGATTTAATGTTCCCCTCATCACTTTGTAAAACGGCTATTGAATACTCTTGAATCTAAGAGTGGAATTTAAGGGCATATCGCCCACAATTTGATAGGGTATATTTAACCGATGAAGAACTTCGATAATCCATTTTAAGGCAAAATGGAAATCTGACTTTTGGTTCATGGATAGTAATTAGCGTTATAGTGACTCAGTATTTATTCAAGATCCAAGTCTTTGGTTCAGGCCATTTATTGGACATTGAAAATATTCCACAATTGTTCCCCTTCAGGTACCTGAACGATCCAGGCATATTCTCCGGGTTCATCAATTTCTAACGAAAAGTAAGTCGCACTTTCACCGGGAACAGCATCATAGGTGCTAACACCCCCAAGGAAATCGGCAGGAGCGGGTGCCCTGAGACCCCCAACTTTGTACCAATCGAGCCAACTGTTTACTTCATCCAGATCTGTGTTTTCCTCTAGTTTGATCAGATGAATGTTATTATGAACCGGATTCCCCTCAGAGTCTACTTCCATCCCTACAGCAAAAGAATGAAAACCGGTTTCAGCATTCCATTGAACATCGATTGCATTTTCATTCAGTGTTATACGATTATCAAAAGAGGGTTCAGGACTGTTGGTAGATTCATCCGTGATGGTAAGCGGGCGTGTCATGCCGGTGGCTAAATGAATAATACCATCCTCAGTTTTGACCCAGCAATCTACTGAATATAATCCCGGAGCTAGATATATCGTTTTATCGGCTGATCTTCCAGGAGAAACCAGCCCCCGGGCGTTCACATATTCTACGCCATCGGCCCACTCGGGCAACAGTTCATTTACACGTGCTGAGATACCGGACCGTTCAAACTCACCGGCCTGATATTCTTGAAGTAAAATTTCCCAAGCTCTGACATATTCATTCAAATATTCACTGTATGTGATGCCTTCCGGAATACGAGCAAAACTTATTTCATGAATTTCATGAGCTTGTTCATTGTTCAAAACAAAAGTAATCCACCCCGAAGGTAGTTCATCCGGTGCTTGGAAAGCATAGTCGTATGCGATAATTTCCACTCTATATTCCTTTTCCTCTTGTGTACCGCATCCGCACATTATAATTGATAGTATGGTTATAAAGCTTAGATGTTTGAGTGTATTCATTTTATGTGATTGTGTTTGATTGAATTAATAACGGGGCGTTAATCAACGGCCTGACGCTAAATGTACGCATAGAATAGTGATTTCTAGAAGTCTAATAATTTGAAACTATACTAGCAAAAAGTGGCCAACAGCGAGACTATGTCACCGTTGAAGCGCCGGTTATATCATGCCGGGATTTTATCCGGGTTCATAAATTTCTTCTTTGAGCCATTGAACCGTTCTACTTAATCCCTCCTCAAGAGTTACTTCAGCCTCCCAACCAAGAAGTTTTGATGCTTTTTGGGTTGGGAAGTATTTATATGACGTGGCCATTTCTATAAACCCCTGGTCAATAGGGGTACTGATACCGGGTATTTTATTTGCAAAGGCCATAAGGCGGGCAACGATTAAGGGCAGGCCCTTAGGCTTTTTGTTACACAGTTTCCCATAATGACTCATGAATTCATACCAGGTTGTTACATCCGCTGATATATTAAATGCTTCACCCGACGCACTCGGATGCTTCGCACATAGTATGATAGCATTAACGACATCGTCGATATAGACAGGATTAAAATGTGCAGAACCGTCTCCCAGGAAGACCGGGTTATCCTCCATGATATTTTTAAACATCCCTACAGTCCAAATTCCATGGCCCGGTCCATAAATCATTGAGGGCCGCACTATTGAAAGATCCATTTCAAATTTTTTGGCCATGTCAATAGCCCGTTTTTCAGCTTCTGCCTTTGTTCTTGGATAGGTAGAAGGATGTTTTAAGGCTAATGGAGTAGTCTCATCTACTTCCTTTATGTTTTTCATGTCATAGACTCCGACTGTACTAACATGAACGAATCGCGAAACTCCTGCCTCACCCGCAAGTTTTACTAATTTTTCAGTAGCATCAACATTCACAGCTTGAGTTTTATCCGGATTGGCATCCAAAGCCGCAGCAGTATGAAAGATGATTTTTTTCCCCTCAACCACTTTCTTGAGTACATCCGTATCAAGAAGGTCTACAGCCTGAAGGGATACCCGCTTATCCCTCAGGTATGAAACCCGATCAAGGTTTCTGCCAATGCCGGTAACATCTGCTTTTTCTGTTGTGGATAGCAATTCTGATAGACGGGAACCAACAAAACCGGTTGCACCGGTAACCAAGACAGGGATATATGCAAGTGATTTCATATTCAGTTTTATTTTAATGTTGAAAGTGTGTTAGCCACCCAGATAGTTATTGCTTCAGAATCAGGAAAATTCTATCGGAAATGACGTACTGTTAAAATTTCAATTGAATCAGGGTAAATTTCATAAATGATCCCATAATTCTTATGAACAACTATTTCTCGAATTTTGTCATTCTTTATTTCTGATAAAACTCTACCTGATTCCGGGTTTAGTTTTAACTTTTCAACCTTTGATTCGAACTGATCAATAAGTGTTAAAGCAGCATCTGGGTTGTCATCAGAAATATACTCAAGAATTTTTATGATTTTGGATCTGGCAGTTGGCGACCAAATAATTTTCATGATGAGTATTTAGCTCTCAATTCGCTAAAAAAATCTTCCTGGTTAATACCTTTGCCATTATCTAGTTCTTTTCGGGCAGTGGATAATTCTTCCAATAACTGAATCTTATCAAGCATTTTTTGATAATCTTCTACATCAATTAATACTGCAGAACTTTTACCATGTTGGGTAAGAACAAGGGGGCGGCGTTTTGATTTAACACGTTCAATGTAAGAGGCTGCATTAGCTCGAAAGTCTGAGAGTGATCGGATATCTTGGTCAAGTTGAATTTGTGACATGATTTGGAAGGGTTAAATTACGTTCTATTAAATGTACTGAATTTAGTACATTAAATCTTGATTAACTTTGATGGTTATAGGTACTGTAACTCAAAACTAGCCGGATCCGATTGAAACGTTTATTAATTTACCTATCTTTTCGTAGGCAAAAGAATTTGATTTTCGATCGTTTCTTTTCACCGAGGTCAGACTTTTGTTTTTTCATCAGTTTCCTGAACTCCTTCAACTCTTCATCAGACCAGGGTTCTGACTTTACAACAAAATCGACTCCTTTTGGTTCTTTAATTATAGCCATTCCAGATTTATTTTATCCATCGCTTCTTGTGAAATCAGCTTACCACTTTTGATGTCCTCTTCGCTCATTTCCAACATTATTTTTTGCTCTTTGGTCAATTCAACGATTTCAGATTCAGAGGAACTTGAAGAAATTAATTTGTCAAGTAAGATCCTTCGGTCTTGTTTGGTAAGTAAAGAACCGGAATTGGGTGTAACTATCTAGTGTTTAACCAGATTGACATTACCATCCGATAAAGAGATAAATAAGTTGAATTTACTGCATGAATCTTCAGAACTCGTTAACCATGACAAGTACTCGCTCAATCAACTCATCAGATATTTGAAAATTCGTCTTCTGGATTTTATCAATAATAGGTTTAACAGCTTTCAGATGACCTTAGTATTTGGCTGCAATTAACACACCAAGCGAACCGGTTATCTGAATATCCATTTCTCTAGCTGCTTTTCTCCCTTTGATTTCATCAATGATTAACAGAGAGTCTTCATGTTCAGAAGCTAATGCAATACTTGTTGCTTCGCCAGGGTCGAGATATCCGGATAATCCTTTGAAATATCCGTTTTCAGTTCTACAACTTCAATCCAATCCGGAACCGGTTGATTAAACTCTTTTAAAACCGTATCTGTGATATGAAGTTTACCGAAAAGCTTTCTCAAAAGGTCAAGCTCTTTATACCCATCAGTACGAATCCACAAACAGGCATGGCCTTCGGTGATGTTTTCAGTACGAATCCATCCACTTAAACGAACATGTTTACCGGAAATCAAATCGATTGGAATTTGTTGGTTTAGTATAAAAAAGCCGCTCTCTTCAGATACATTTTCACTTTTAAGACTTACGTTTCCTGATTGAACGACAACTGAATCATGAGAGATTTCCAGACCAATATTACGTGATGCCCAACCCAATGGTGCTTGAGGATTTACCACTCCAACCTATTCAAAATCGAGATTTCGAATAGGCTGAGCTGTTACTGTTGAAAAATCTGATCAAATGAATAGGATAAGGAGTAAGTATTGCAAGAATCTAATCATGGCTATTTTTGATAGTTCAGGTTTACTAATTTGGAAGAGTAACGATTGTTAACCAACCTTGTGCGGATCATCCGGTCCCGAAATTTGGGATCTCGTGTGCCAAATGGTCAACATATCTATTTGATTGGTTTTTAATTCATATACCAGTCGATAATTCCCGTGTATTAGTTCTCTAATTTCAGGACGTTTGAACTCAGGGACAATCCTTCCAATTTCCGGTTGATCACTTAGTTTTTGGCAATGGTCGAATATACCTTCTGCCCATTTAATAGCAGTTGGAATATGATCCAGGGCAATATAATCGGTACACTCTTCAACTCGAGTTAAAAACCGATCCGTTAGAACTATTTCCATTTAGAAAGATGCTTTTCAATTCTTTCTCTTGCTTGACCCATCGTATATGTTTTGCCTTGCTCGACCTGTTGCTTGGCTTCGAGTAAATCCTCAAGTATCTCCAATTTTTTGGTAAAACGTTCAAATTCTGACACATCCATCAAAACAGCAGCGCTTTTACCATGCTGAGTAAGTATAATTGGCTGCTTCTCTTTTTTTAAGCGTTTTACGAAATCCGCAGATTTCTTTCGAAACTCGGAGAGAGGTTCAATGTCTTTAGAAATTGAAATATCCATATCAGTACTTTAAAAGATTTCTTATGTACCGATAAGATACTGATTCAGACCTCGACTTACAACGATAGAGTAGGTTGGTTAACGATAATCTCCGGGCTTCCGGCATAATTTCATGGCAAATATTCATTCTTCAAATCTATCATCGTATTCCTGATGGAAAGTTCGTAAGAAAGTGCCTCCCTTATTCGATACGTTCTCAAACGTTCCACAATAAAGGGTAGATAGATGAACGACCTCTCTTCTGTGTACAATTCTAGTGTGCTTTCACTCATGGCTGTATCATTCAGCAGTTCAGGGATCAACACTTCACCTGCTCTCACGAAGTGTTCATTGATAGCATATGACCATACCGGGTAGCCCTGTGCACTCATGCTGGCGGAGATTGGCTCAAAAAGCGGTGTAGTTTCCTCTATCAGATCTGCACTAGTGGTTTCTAACAGATGATTCACAAAGGAGTGGCCAAATTCATGGATGGTAAGTGATGTCATCGGGTCATTTAGATCAAAACGAAAATCATCGCGGAGTGGTCCCAGTACAAAATAGGCTGTGGTGCCGTTTTCATCCTCAGCGCTAAAACCAAAACCGGGTCCTGACCAGAATGTCAGGCTGGGGATTATCTTGTATTCCCGGAATTGCTGTTGATAGAACTGCTCCATGGTTTCTATCCATTTATCCTCCGGTTTGATGGTATTGATTTCAATCAATGCTTTTTCATACCAAGGTTGAGATGACTTCCAAAACTGATCAAATTCAGATATTCGGTGGAAAATTTTAGCCTGCTCAATAATTTCATGGATCAAGTCAATATCTACCGCTGTCTTCGGTAAGAAATCATCAGGAATATGAACCTCATCTGAGTTGGACCATTTATCCATCCGAGTAAACAGTTCAACAAAAAATGAATAGTCTAAATTTGCACCCAGCTCAAACATTTTGTGCAGCGATTCTTCACCATTCAGTTTCATTCTTTTTTGATCAAGCAGAATTCGCAGAGGCTGGGTTGATGGCTGTACCGGTTCGGCTTCCGGTTCTCCGATATGTAATACATATCCAAGAAACTCGATGTTTTTATTAAACTCAATATTGATGGCGTTTGTGCTATTTCCTGTCGTTTCCGAAGAAGACAGAGACTGCGCTTTTAAACACGGATGGATACCCAACAAACCAAGAACTACGACTATTTTGCAAATTAATTTCATAGGTTTTTCATCCAAATAAGTGAAATTCCGATCACTTATCGACCGGAAACATGATTTCGGACTCCCATCATTGTGTATCCGGAATAGCTGCACATAACAAACAGCCAGATCGCCGGTGGAATAAGATGATAGGTCAAGAATATCCAAAAAGGAAAAGCGTCCGGGGATTGATTATACCCTGAATAGGATCCCCATGTACTGTGGGCGTCTTTAACTAGGGTTATCTCATATCCCATACTAAACGCCCGTCGACAAGTAGTATCTATACAAAATTCAGTCTGGATTCCGGCAATTACTACTTTTCGGATTTTATTAGAACGCAGTATGTCTTGAAGGTCGGTATCGTAAAATGAATCGGGAGTACTTTTCTGTACTATAAGATCTTTATCTGTTACATCTAATTTTGGGTGAAAATCCCACCCTATTGTTTTACGCTCTAATGGATGCCCATTTTCACCATTATGCTGGACAAAAATAATCGGAATTGCTTCCTTCCTTGCTTCTTTGATAAGCTGAGATATGTTTGAAAGTAATTTATCTGCTGCAGAAACAGGAGGAATGGCTGATCCATCAAAGACTCCAACCTGCATGTCAACAATTATGAGGGCTGTATCTTGTTCCAAAATAGATTTGATATGTTAAGTTGAACTCGTCCGTTTGAGCCGCATTGTTATCCTTCTTTATCGCTTATTTCGACGATGTTTTCACCAATTTCCAAAAGCTCTTTGGCTTTTAAAAGCGCCGTTGATAAAATTTCCCTCATCTTTGCATTTGAGGTATTACCGCATGTAACCCATATAAGCTTTGGCGGTGTACCCATTTGCTCAATGAGTTGGA